>JAAYUH010000236.1 GCA_012517755.1 bacterium
AAATTTAGGAGGCAACATTAGCATGATTAAAGGAAAAGTAAAATGGTTTGACTCTTCAAAGGGTTATGGGTTTATTACAAGAGATGATGGTGGGGAAGATGTATTCGTACATTACACTGCCATTGAGGGTTCAGGTTTTAAAAGTTTAAAAGAGGGTGATCCTGTAGAGTTTGAAGTGCAGGATGGTAAGAAGGGTCCACAAGCTAAGAATGTAAAGAAACTTTCTTAATATAAAGAAGTTTCTTAAAAAGCCCCTGAAAAATTGGGGTTTTTTTTATTTTATACTATTTGTTGTAAAATAATGTTTAGTATTTTTGAAAGGAGAAATTTATGAAAAAAATATTCACATTTCTTTTAGTTTTATCTATTTTTCTTCAAATCAATATATTGTTAGGAGCAACTGAAGTTTATGTTATAAATACAAATCCATCAGGTGAGGGATCTTTTGTATGGGCACTTGAAAAAGCATTGGAAAATGGAGGGATTATTAAATTTAATATTCCAAAAGAAGATAAAAATTTTAATGGAAAGTTCTGGACAATCACACCAAGAAATAATTTGCCTGAGATAGATAAAAAAATAGTAATTGATGGCTTATCTCAAACAGAAAAATACGGAAATTTAAATCAAGATGGACCTGAAATAGTTCTTGATGGTTCATATATAACATCTGATTATTTTTTAAAGTTTAAATATGATAATTTTGAGATAAATGGTCTTTATTTAAAGAATTTTAAATTTACAGACTATATAAGAATTGAAAGTGTAAAGGGGGTAATTAGAGATATAGAAATTGAAAATGGAGATACTGGTATCCATCTTTTTAAAGCAAGCAATGTAAAAATAAAAAATATCTCTCTCAAAGATCTTAATTATGGAGTATATTTTTATTATTCAAATAACAATATTGTTGAAAATGTTTTAGTTGAAAAAACAAATATTGGAGTTAGATTCTATTTTTCTTCAAATGATGAGATAAAAGATTCTTATATTAAGAATACTCAAGTAGGAGTGAGAATTTTTTATAACTCTTTAAGAAATAAAATTCATGATAATTTATTTGAAAATAATGAAGATGGTTTATTCTTAAGAGATAGTTTTTACAATAAGAATGATATTTATAAAAATAAATATATAAGTAATATAAATGGAATTCATCTTTACTATGGTACAAGTTCTTTAATCTATGAAAATGAGTTTAACAAAAATGAAAGAGGAGTTTTTCTTGAGTTTTCATCTTCAAATAATTCAATTTATAATAATAATTTCAATGAAAATAGTTATTCTATAAAATTTTTTAATGGATGTGAGGGAAATTTAATAGAAGAGAATAATTTTTTAAACAACAAATATGTAATATATCTTGAGGAAAAAAGTAACTTAAACAATAAATTTTCAAAAAACATAATGATTGGGAACGAATCTAATGTTGTTTTGAATGGTGGAAATAATGGAGTTGAAAAGCCAACCATTCTTTTTTCTAAGATTTTTGGCAAATCTATTTTAATATCATTGAACAGCGAAATGGATGGAAAAGTTGAAATTTTTTTAAGTGGTTTAACAAAAGCAAATTGTGAAAAATACATTGGAGAAAAAGATATAAAAAAGGGTTTAAACAACTTCTTTATTCCAACTGAACTTGATTTAGAAAAGAAATATTTTTTAATAAATTTTACTGATGATAGTGGAAACACATCAGAATTTTCAGATATTTTAGTTACTGAAAAAGCGCCATTCCTTGATTTAACATTAAAAAAATCATCTGGTGGCGAAAGAGGAGGAAAAATTGAATTTATTTCAAATATAAAAAACAATGGAGATGAAGACATAAATGGTGTAAATTTCAGAATTAAAATAGCAAATCAGTTCAGAGATATTCAGGTTTTAAGTTATCCAAAAAATTCAATTTATAAAACTGAAAACAACGAAATTTTTATTGATAATATTTTTATTCTTAAAAA
>JAAYUH010000237.1 GCA_012517755.1 bacterium
CATCAGTTGAGAAACCATTCAATATTTTATCAACACTTTTAAATTTTTTTTCTTTTAAGATTTTTTCCCAAGTTTCAAAATGAAAGTTTTCTTTCCAATTTGAAAATTTTTCACCCTTTGAGTAAGCTTCATAAATCAATTCAGAAATTTGTTCATCACCTCTTGAAATAATTGCTTCAATGAAAGATTCTTCCCACCCTCTATAATTTAAATTCACATTCTTAATTCCATCTTTTATAATTTTTATTTTTTTTGTAAATTCGTCTTTACTGATAAATTTTTCCCATTGGAATGGAGTAAATGGTTTTGGTATTAAAGGGTTTATTGATATCGATAATTTTATTGATTTATTCTCATCTTTTATCCTATTTATTAGTTCTACAATTCCATATATGTCATCATAATCTTCATAAGGGACTCCAATCAAAAAGTAGAGTTTTATTTTTTTATATCCTTTCAAATTTGCTTCTTTTATAACATTCAATATCTCTTCATCTTTTATTGGCTTATTCATAATATTTCTGATTTTCTCTGTTCCACCCTCTGGAGCAAAAGTTAATGTTACCTTTCTTCCTGTATCTATTAAATCTAAAAGTTTAAGAGAAAAATTGTCGATTCTCAGTGAAGGAAGAGAAATAGTTATCTTTTTATCTTTTAATCTCTCTTTAAGTTTGATTAAAAGTTTATCAATTCTTTTGTAGTCAGAAGTTGATAATGAAAGAAGAGATATCTCTTCGTATCCTGTATTTTGAAGAAGTTTTTCTGAAATTTCTAATATTTTATCAACACTTCTTTCTCTTCTTGGTCTTTTCTCCATACCTGAAATACAGAATCTACAACCTCTATCACATCCTCTAAAAATTTCAACAACACCTCTATCATGTATTGTTTGAATATATGGAACTAACGGTTTTTCAGGAAAAAAAGAGTTTTCAAAATCCCATATAACTCTCTTATTTACAATTTTTTTCCCAAATTCTGGAATATATACTCCTTCAATTTCATTTAATTTCTTTAAACATTCATCTCTATCTGATTTAAAATTATCAAGAATCTCTTCGACTACCTTTTCTCCTTCACCAATAACAAATGCATCTATAAAAGGTGAGAAAGGTGCTGGATTTAGTGCAACAGGTCCACCTGTAATTATAATTGGAAATCCTTTTCTTTCTTTCGAAAAAATATTTATCTGACTTAAATTTAATA
Source organism: bacterium (assembly GCA_012517755.1). GTDB lineage: Bacteria > Caldisericota > Caldisericia > B22-G15 > B22-G15 > JAAYUH01. Next base: position 1,207 of record JAAYUH010000237.1, read on the forward strand.
TATTTAAAACATTTGTAAAATTGAGTTGTGATTGCAAACTGAACCCAATTATATCAAAATTTTTTACTGCTGTTCTTGTTTCAATTGAAAAAAGAGGGATGTTATTTTTTAATAAGTAGTTTTCTAAATCTAACCCAGGAGAAAATAATCTCTCACAGAAACTATCATCTCTTTCATTTATAAGATGATAAAGTAAAATTATTGCTAAAGATGACATTCCTACTTCATAAATATCTGGATAGACAATTAAAAACCTTTTCTTCCCTTCAGGATTTTTATAAACAGAATTCCATTCCTTACCTATATATCTTCCAGGTTTTTGGAAAAACAGGAATTCTTCATCTTTTAGCATTAATTAACTCTTTTAACTTCTTGAGTTCTTAACATCGATAAATTCTTTCTTAACCTCTGGGATTTTACTTAAAGCAAATGTGAGTAGAATAAAAAGGAATATATTGATTAAAGAATTAACGATATTAAAAGGTATGTTTATCGTGTAAATATAAACCCATGTCTGTTTTATAGTTAAGCCAGAATAGATTGGTACAAACAAAAGATTTGCAGGTATCATAAAAATAATTCTTACCAATATCCCAAAAATTAATGATAAAGAGAAGCTTAAGAGAAAACCGATATTTTTAATTTTTTTGTATAAAAGAGAAGAGAAAAATACAAAAGGAGCAACTGCAAGAAAATTCATTATTGAACCTATTATTCCACTTTCTTGTTTTGTTAGATAAAATAAAATAATTTTTACTAAACTTACAAGAACACCCATTGTTGGAGAAATGAAATATGCTGCAAAAAGTGAAAATACTTCAGATGGATCAAATTGAAGATATGGAGCAGAAGGAAAAATTGGGATTTGAATAAAATACATAGAAATAAATGCGAGTGCTGATAATAAAGCACCCAAAACAATCTCTCTTGTTCTTTTTTTCATCTATCCCTCCAAATATACTTCGGGGAGGGACCTTCTTTCATCCGGACTTTAACCGTTGGCTCAGGAATCTCACCCAAATCCGCAGGTTTTAAATCAACCTGCAAGTGGGCTAAGATTTTATCACTCGATAAAATCTATTACCACCAGTAGGGAATTTCACCCGACCCCGAAGGTTTATTATATGTAATATTAACATATAACTTAAATTTTTCAATTAGTTGTAAAACTTAAACAATCTAACAAAATCTCTTTAAATCAAATGATGTTAAATTTAGGCCTGACCCTTTTTTAACATAAAATGTTAAATTTAGGCCTGACCCTTTTTTAACATGTAATATTTTGACATTTTTATGAAAATTAATCTAATTTAGATAAATAGATACTTGCATTGGATGTTTTTATTGATAGAGTTTCTCCACCATTATTTAATTTTCCTTTTAAATAATTTCCTTTTATAGTATCTGTAATTAAATTCAAATCTTTAACTTCTATCTTTCCATTTGATGTTTCTGCTTCAATATCAATATTCAAATCGCTTTTAATATTTAGATAAATTGAACCATTCGAAGAGTAAATTTTTGCTCCACCTTCTTTTATTTTGTAAATATCAACCTCAATTTTTCCATTTGAAGTTTTTATATCTCCAACCTCTTTTGATCTTCTAATTTCGATAGAAGCATTTGATGTTTCAACTTGATTTAATCTTTCGCAACCATCGACCAATATCTTACCATTGGAGGTATTTAAATTTGCATTACCAACAAGATTTATAATCTCTATTCTTCCATTGGAGGTATCAACCTTTATATTACCTGTGTGATTTGTAACTTTAATATATCCATTAGAACTTTTTAAATTTGAATCTCCCTTTAAATCAACTATATCTATACTACCATTTGAAGTTATAATATCTTTTAAAATAACTTTATCGGGTACTTTAATGTTATAAGTGATTGAAACTTTTGGATTCTTAGTTAATTTTGTGCTTTTTATTATAAATTCATCATTTTTAATAATTTCAATATCTACATTTTTTAATACTCCTTTACCAGTAATACTTTTCTTTTCAGCATAGACAGAAATATTATTTTCACTCCATTTTGTAATAGTGACACTTCCATTAAAATTCTCAACTGATAGAGAGATTTCTTTTTCAATTGGATATGTCTCTTCAAATTTTTCAGTAAATGGTGTTGGGATTTTTTCTATACAAGAAATAGAGAAAATTAACATTAATAATGAAATTACTACTAAAATTTTCTTTATCAAATCATCCTCCTTAAATTCTGCTAAA
>JAAYUH010000238.1 GCA_012517755.1 bacterium
GATACTAAATTGATAAAAGAGCAGAAAAAAAATAGTATTTTATATGTTATCTCTAATTTATGTATGATGTTAACTCATCATCTCACGATTCCACTTTTTTTTCTTCAAGGTTTCTATTTTTTAATAAAAAAGAATTTTAAGGCTCTAAAAACTTTTATCATAACTTGTCTTATTTATCTACCATTTTCATATATTTTTTATATTCAATTAAAAAGAAGGTTCACTCTTTCAAGGGGATGGGGAAATATTTTACCTGAAACATATCTGAATGATTTTTTTTCTTATCTATTTTTAAATTCAAGAAACATATCAATCTTTATAATTTTAATTTTTATAATATTTATAATTTTTGGTTTTTTAAAATTTAAAACTGATGCTCAGAAATTTTTTATTATCTATTTTTTATCATACTCTTTAATGTTTTATATTGTTACAATAAAATTTGGCTCTCTTTATTTTCACTATCTTTCTTTCATTATTTTACCTGCATATTTTTTGTTAACTAAGGGTATAATTTTTTTCAAAAAATATAAAGAAAAAATTCTTCTGTTTATAATAATTGTCCTCTTTATCTTCACACCATCAACCTTTATAAAAGCTTATCCTGAAATTCCAAAAATACAGAATGAAATAAAAGATAAAAATGTTGTTTTTTTGAATAGGTATGAAAAGTACAGATATATTTTTGGTATAAAAGGTGATTTTATTTTTCTTATGGATTTACCTTTAAATAACTTCACAATTGATACTAATGAAAAAATAGATAATTCAATTGAAAAATTGAAAAAAGAGGAAAATTCTTTCATTTTTTTATATTCAGCTGTTGGAAGTGATTTTTTAAGTATCTATGATCCAAAAGGAAAGTTAAAGAAATATCTTGAAGAAAATTCTACAGAAAAGAAATTATTTGGTATTTATTCAGAATCACCTGTCTTTTTATATTTTTTTGAAAAATAGGATTCAAATACAGATTATTCTTTTAAGATAACCCCGTCAACTATATTATTAAATAAACTATTCACATAGAATATTATATAATAAATAAAGTATAAAGGAGGAGTTTATGAATATATATTTTGCATTTTCAATAAGAGGTGAAAAACCTGATAAAAATATTATAAATGGAGTTTATGATTTTTTAGTTAAGAGAGGCCATAAAGTTATGACAGAGTTCAATATAAAAGTTGAAAATAAAAATATTTTATTTAACGAGGGCTTAAATGAAGAGGATATTTTTAAAAGAGATATCGATGCACTTGAAAAATCTGATTGTTTAATTGCAGATGTAACAAATCCATCTTTGGGTGTTGGATATGAGATTGCACATTCAATTAATAAAAATATAAAAGTTTACGCTTTTGTAAAAAAAGGTGCTAACTTATCCTGTATGATAAAAGGAAATAAAGAAATTACACTTATTGAATATGAAAATCTTGAAGACCTTTTAAACCAATTAAAAAAATATTTTTAATGGAAATGAGGCATCCACATTTATGACGGAAAAATTTGTAGACCGAATTATTCAAATTTCAATTTTAAATTCATAGTATAAGTCGCTGGTTTTATGTATAAACAGTTGATGTTAGGATTAAATAACTTTTTAGTTATAGATTTTTGGATGCAGGGCAAGTTATCTAAATTTATAAGTTATAATTTAGATATGAATGATTTATTGTATTATGTTAATTTTATTATA
>JAAYUH010000239.1 GCA_012517755.1 bacterium
GATGTCTTAATTCTAATATAAATTAGTTATGGAAGTCAGAATTGGAATTGATGTTTAAATTTTAATATAATTTAGTTATGATAGTTGGAATTGGAATTGACATCTTAAATATTAAGAGATTCAAAAAAATAGTTAAAGGTAATCCAAAAATTTTGAATAGAATTTTAACTGAAAGAGAGATAAATTTATTTAAAGATTATAGTGATTCAATTATTCATTATGCAGGGAGGTTTTCACTTAAAGAGGCAATAATAAAAGCAGGGAAAGAGTATTTAAATATAAAATCTTTTAAGGATATTGAAATCTTAAAAGATGAAGATGGCAAAGCAATATTAACAAAACCAAAAGGAAAAATTTTTATATCAATATCTCATAATGAAGATTATGTTGTATCAATTGCTGTAATAGAAAAATAGTTTAAATTAATCTTTTTCTCTTAGTTTCCTTATTATAAATGATGCAACATCAACTCCTTTTGTTCCTCTACCAAATGTTGCATCAATTCCTATCTCTTTTGCTAACTCTGAGGAAAGTTGTGTTCCTCCACCAATTATTATTAATTTGTTTCTAACTCCCTTTTCTATTGCAACATCAACAAGTTTTTTTAAATTTATCCTATGAACTTCTCCATGAGTTACAGTGGTTGAAGCTAAGATAACATCTGCTCCAACTTCTATTGCAGCATTAATGACCTTTTCTGGAGGTACACTTGTCCCAAGATATGTAACTTGAAATCCCCATTTTTCAATTCCACCATGTTTTATATCAATTATCTCTTTTAATCCAACATTATGTTCATCTTCTCCAAGTGTTGCAGCAATACATTTAATCCCTCCTCTTTTTTTTACTTCATTTTCAATCTCTTCATCTGATAATGGCAATATTTTTTCAGGAACTTTTATTTCACTCTCTTTTAAAAAGAAATTAACCTCTCCTTTAATTTCGACATAACTACCTTCTGCTGGATGCATAACCTGTTGATGTACAACCTCAACATTTGTTAAGCCCAACTTTTTTCCAATCTCAATCGCTGCGTAAGGAGCCTTTTCTTTTGAAATTGGTAGAAACATTGAGATAAGAATAATTCCATCATTTTTCCACTGGACTTCTGGTTTAAACATACCTTGTTTATCATAAATCTCATTCTTCTTCAATCTAACTTCAACATTATCTTCTGGATCGAGTTCATCTATATAAACAATTTTTTCTCTCTTGCAGAATGTACATCCATCAATCAAATCACAGGGTTTATTTAAATTTTCTGGTAAATTGTTATATCCAAAATGATGACATACTGGTGCTAAATAATCATCAGCTCTCTTAACAACTGTATTAGCTTCATCTCCACCATCTTGAGGTCTTCTTATTCCATCTCCAACTCTTTCAGGATAATAGCCAGAATCTACAAAAAAACCTTCTTCAAGTGCTTTAAAATATCCACCAACATCTATTATCTCTTCTAAGAATAAAATTGCTCTTTCAAGTATTTCTCTTTCTTTCTCCTTTTCTCCTTTTTCATTATCAATTTTTACGAAATTTTTTATTCCATCTGCTGCAATTAGAGTTTGTTTAGCTGTATTAATAGCATTTATTGAGTTGTAGTGCCAAGGCACATTTCTACCTTCATCAGGCGTAATGGTTGATTGAATATCTGCTGATGTTAATTTTGATATTAAAGCATTCAATGTATGATTAACAGTTGCCTCTCTTGTATCAGATTCAACATATTTTGTGTTCATCTGTGCTCTGAATCTGAATCCTTTGAAAACTTTTCTCAGTAAATTTGCATATGGTAAATCTAACCTTAAAGATGGAAATGGTGCTGCATCAGGTGGAACTGTTGAAAGTGCAATATACTCTTTTTTCATTCCAATTTTTATTGAAAATAGAGAATTTATTGCATGTTGAACAAGAAGTTCTGGCATAACTTTATAACCATATTTTGCTGTTGCATTAGC
>JAAYUH010000240.1 GCA_012517755.1 bacterium
TCTCCTTTTCTCTCTTTTTCTATTATTGTTTTATATATACTTCCACTTGTAGTATTGTTTGCTTTAGATAAATCTTCTGATAAAAATCGCTCATAATGACCAATATCAAGATCAACCTCTCCTCCATCTTTTGTTACAAATACCTCACCATGTTGATATGGATTCATTGAACCAGCATCAACATTCAAATATGGGTCAAATTTCAACATAGATACCTTATAACCCATACTTTTCAATATTAATCCAATAGAAGATGAGATAATACCCTTGCCAAGAGAGGACATTACCCCACCAGTTACAAAAATATATTTAGCCATTTTTATTAAATCTCTATTTTCTCCATCACCTCAACATCAACATGGGCAATATCAATAACCTTACTTATTGCATCAATTAATCCTTTTCCCATTGGTGATTCTAAACCTTTTTTCCATTCGTCAAGGGATTCAACACTATATCTAACATAAAAAATGTTTGCTTCACCATAAAGTGGCTTATAAACATCATAATCAATTGCGCCCCACTCTTTCTGGATAGGCATAAATTCATCAAGCCATTTTTTGAAATCATCAATTCTTTTACCCTCTTTTAATTTATCTTTATAAATAACATAATACATTTTTTACCTCCTTTCTTTTATAAATATTATTAGCAGGTTAAATGAAAAGCACCTGCTTTAATTTTATTTTCTATTTCATTAAACTTTTTTACCGCATCAAATGTATTAGAGATATGATAATCAATTTCCATATCCTTTAACTTTTTAATTAAATCTTCTGAAACTTTCATTAACCCATATGCACCTGTTCCAATTATTAAAATTTCTAAATTAGTTCCAAAAATTTCAAATAGATCTTGAACTTGTAGAAAATGTCCCTCTTCTCTAATCCAATTTTCAACTATTTTATTTGGTAAAATTATTAAATCTTTTTTATATACCTTACCATCAATTTTTATTGTTCCAAAATCATAATCTTCAATAATCATAATTTATAGCCTATTCTCCTCAATAATTCTTTTCTTTTTTTAACTTCCTCTTCGTCTTCAAAACCTAATGGTGAACCACCATCAATAACTCCAAGTACACCCCTTCCTAAGTCAGTTTCAAGAACAACTATCTCCATTGGATTTGAGCTTGCTGCAAAAATAGTAACAACTTCCTGAACCATTTTAATTCTATTAAGAACATTTATTGGATATGAATCTTTTAAAAAAATAATAAATAGATGCCCAGCGCCGATATTTGACGCATTTTCTTTTGCAAGTTCAATTAATTCATCATCATTGCCAATGAATCTAATTAATCTTGGTCCTGAAGATTCATTGAAGGCAATCCCAAACTTAATTGAAGGTGAATTTGTAACTAATGCTTCATATAAATCCTCAACACTTTTTATAAAATGAGATTGTCCAATGATAACATTATATTCCTTAGGATTTTTTAATTTTATAACCTTTATCTCCATATTCTACCTCCAATTTTATTTTACATAAAAAAATTTTTTATTCTATATAAGTTTCAATTAGATTAACAGGTTTTTCAATTTTAATTTTTTCTATTCTTATTGGTAAATTTAAAATATAATTGATTGCATCTCCTTCAATTATTTCATAATCAATTTTTACATAAATATTACCCTCTTTGTTCTGAGAAATTAAACTAACTTCTGTTGAAAATGGTTTATCAATATCAATCTGAGTTAATTTTTGTTTGAGGTCATAAGATAACAAACCCTTAATTTCTGGATATATTTTAATCTTTTTGAAAAAAATAAAATCATCTGTTTCAATCTTTCCAATTAAAATCTCTCTCTCTTCCTTTTTATTTTCTGTTTCAAAATATTTCCATCCAGTACCTAATATGAACTCAGGCTTACTATCTCTTGACATAAAAAAGATAAACAAATAAAATATAAAAACAATGATTATTAATGTTATAATTTTTTTCATAAATCAATTATATCATTAAGGAGGAAGAGTGAATCTCGAAGTAATAAAGGTTGCATTTATAATTTTTGCTATTAGAGTAGTAGATATAACAATCTCAAGTTATAGAACTATTTTAATGATTAAAGGACAAAAATTGTTAACCTTTATAACATCTTTTATTGAAACAATATTATATGTTTATGGATTAGACCTTGTGCTTCAAAGACTTGATAATTTTTTAAATCTATTCGTATACGCGCTTGGTTTTGCAGTTGGAAATTATATTGGAATGCTCCTTGATGAAAAAGTTGGGATAGGTTATGAAACTTTTGTTGTTATTCCATCCACCTGCAATGGAGAAATTGCTAATAAATTGAGAGAAGTGGGTTATATTGTAACTACAGTGAAGGGTGAGGGGTATAAAGGAGAAAAGGATATACTTTATGTGACAATTAGAAGAAAAGATTTAGGTAAATTTGAAAAGTTTATAAAGAGTTTTGATCCTTCAGCCTTCTATTTTACTCTTGAGACAAAAAGAGCAAGGAAATTTACATACTTGACAAAACATTAAATTGTGATAGTCTTCAAATGTACCTAAATGGTACTATACAATAAATTTAGGAGGCAACATTAGCATGATTAAAGGAAAAGTAAAATGGTTTGACTCTTCAAAGGGTTATGGGTTTATTACAAGAGATGATGGTGGGGAAGATGTATTCGTACATTACACTGCCATTGAGGGTTCAGGTTTTAA
>JAAYUH010000241.1 GCA_012517755.1 bacterium
ATTTGAAATCTTCTCAGTTGTAACCTCAACAAGAGGTTCATCCTTCTCGACCATATCTCCCTCGTTTTTAAGCCATTTAACAATTTCAACTTCTTTCATTGTAAGTCCCCATTTTGGTACTGTTACATCAATAATCATTCTCAACCTCCTATATAGTTAGTTTTATAAAAAGCGGCGTTTCCATAATTTTCCGCTTAGTTAAATTTATTTCTGTAAATAATACTTTTTTATTAATCTTTAGCATATTTGAACTATGAACTTTTTCTTAACATTTAGATTATAAATATTAAATAATAAATTAATATTAAAATCTTCAAGAATAAATATAGTATTTTATTGGGGTGACAAAAGAAGTCACCCCAATATCCTTTATACAATCGATTTTACAGCATTAATAATATCAACTTCATTTGGAACATAGTATTTTTCAAGTGGTGGAGAGAATGGAACAGGTGAATTAAGTGCACCAATACGCTTGACAGGAGCCTTTAAAGTATTGAAGCAGTCTTCCGCAATATCAGCAGCAATCTCTCCACTCCATGCACCTCTTTTTACCTCTTCAGTTACAATTACCACTTTGTGTGTCTTAGCGACAGAATCATAAATTGTCTTTTTATCGAGGGGGAATAAAGTTCGTGGATCAACTACTTCTGCCTCAATACCATCTTTAGCAAGTTGATCCGCTGCTTGCAAAGCCTTATGAACCATAAAACCTGTTGCAACAATTGTCACATCCTTACCTGGTCTTTTTACATCGGCAACACCAAGAGGGATAGGTTCATTCTCGTCTGGAACTTCGCCTTCCGCAGCATAGAGAAGTTTGTGTTCTATAAATAGAACTGGGTTATCGTCTCTGATTGAAGAGATTATAAGGCCGAGAGCGTCTTTTGGAGTTGCTGGAAATACAACCTTTAGGCCGGGGACATGAGTAAACCATGCTTCCAGGGATTGAGAATGCTGTGCTGCAGCAGAAATTCCAGCACCAGCCATTGTTCTAAAAGTAATAGGAAGCTTGATCTTTCCTCCAAACATATATCTCATTTTAGCTGCTTGGTTAACAATCTGGTCCATTGCTACAGTTATAAAATCTATAAACATAATTTCTGCAATAGGTCTACTTCCTGCAGCAGCTGCACCTACCGCTGCACCTGCTATTGCTTCCTCAGTAATAGGTGTATCGCGGACTCTTTCTTCACCAAATTCATCTATAAGGCCTGCTGTGACTCCGAAGACACCAAACTTGACATCTTCTCCCATAAGAAATACATTCAGGTCTCTTCTCATTTCACTTCTAATTCCCTCATTTATCGCTTGGGCAAAATTCATTTTTCTCATCTTAACCTCCCTTCTTCAATAAGATCAGTATAAATATCTTTCACGGCCTCGTTGTCCTCTGGATAAGGACTTTCTTCAGCAAATTTTACAGCATCATCAATTTCCTGTTGAATTCTATTCTGTATCACTTTCAATTCTTCTTCTGTTACCAATTTGTTATTAAGTAGTTGTTTCTCAAATTTTGGAATAGGATCTTTACGCATCCATTCTTCAACTTCTGCTTTATCGCGATAAAGTTGAGGATCACCTTCAAAGTGTCCATGAAATCTATAGGTCTTGGTTTCAAGAAGAGTTGGACCATTTCCTTCCCTTGCCCTTTTAACAGCTTCAACTGCTGCTTCATAAACTGCAAGCACATCCATTCCATCAACAGTAACACCAGGAATACCATAAGCAGTAGCTCTCTGTGAAATATCTGTTATCACCTGATGTCTCTTCTGTGGTGTAAATTCTCCATATTGGTTATTCTCGCAAACATAAACAATAGGAAGTTTCCAGAGAGAACCCATATTTATCGATTCGTGGAAAGTACCTTGGTTGCTTGCTCCGTCTCCAAAGAAACATACAACAACCTGGTCACTTTTTCTTAACTTTATAGATAGTGCGGCACCTGTTGCAATAGGAAGACCTGCACCAACAATTCCATTTGCTCCAAGAATACCTTTCTCTGCGTCTGCGATATGCATTGATCCACCTTTTCCTTTACAGTATCCAGTGATTTTTCCATAAAGTTCTGCCATCATATATTTTGGCTCTCCACCTTTTGCAATGACATTACCATGACCTCTATGAGTGCTTGTAATGTAATCATCATCCTTTAAAGCGGCACACACACCCACACCACTTGCTTCCTCTCCGATATACAGATGGATAAATCCAGGAAGTTTCGCCTTAGCAAATAATTCTGAGGCTTTCTCTTCAAACTTCCTAATTCTTACCATCCTTTCATACATAGTAAGTAAGGTTTCTTTCGGAATTTCCATACCTTCCTCCTTTTTTATTTTTTCTCCGGAAAAAATTTCCGGCTATTACGGTTTTAAATCCCTTACCCTGACAAATAGTTCCGATGCTCCATCCTATAATTTCTTGATTTTTACAATTCCTTCACACATGGTAAGCAAAGTTTTTTTGGATTTTTTTCAACTTTTTTCTAATTTTTATTTTTTCTCCGGATACACTTTTTAGACTCTGACTATTTTAAAATCCTTTAGAACATCACAAAACTCTACAATTATATTTAAATTATCTACAATCAACATATAGCTATATTTAAATCTATGCTATGTTCCGCCTTGGATAATCTTATACCTCATCTTTCTTAATCTTTTAAGGGTTTCGGTATAATTTTCTATGTTGAGAAAGATGGTGAAAACTTTTCACTTTTTTATCTCAATAATTTAGTATATAAACTTTAGTCATCAAGAGGTTGAATTAATTTCCGCTGAACATTTCCAATATCAAATGCTGAATGTTATTTTGAATAGTTTTTTTGATCTTTAAGAATCATAGACGGCAATCTGTAATACACTAGTATAAAGTAGCTTATTTATTGCCTTTATCACCTCCCTTCTTTTTAAGCTTTCATAAGATAGCTTTGTTAACTTTTTCAAGTTTCCAAGATTAGTAACTTTTACAACCTTGAAACTAACTTGTCTACTGCTTCTATCGGACTATATCCTGAGTAGATTGTTCTAAATTAATTATACCACAATTTTAAAAATTTTGTGAGTTTGTATTAACTCCATAACCTACCTTTCAAAATTAAAATCAGAGTATATATTTTGTAACGCAATTTTTATTTAAAGGATAATGATTAAAATTACTTTGTATATATAAACTAAGTAGTTAATAAGATCTTTATTGAATTTATTTATATAAAAGAAACAAACAATGTTAAATTGGGGACTGACCCTTTTTAATTGGGGACTGACCCTTTTTTAACATTTTTAATATCAACAAGACATTGAACAATATAATTGAAACTTTTAAAGAAAATAAAATATATTTTAAAGTTATTATATAATTTAAATATGGAGAGAATCAGAATTAGAGAAATCATAGAATTTTTAGGAAAGTTCCTTCAGGGTAAAGAAAAAGCAATTGAACTTGCTTTAATATCCCTATTTTCTAAAGGCCATCTTCTTATTGAAGATTTACCTGGACTTGGAAAGACAACTCTCGCAATAGGTTTATCGAGGAGTTTAGGCCTCTCTTTTGGAAGAGTTCAAGCTACCTCAGATTTGCTACCAACAGATATAACAGGTTTATCAATATATAATAAATCACTCGGAGAGTTTGAGTTTCACCCAGGACCAATTTTTAATAATATACTTCTTGTTGATGAAATCAACAGAGCAACTCCAAAAACACAATCTGCTCTCCTTGAAGCAATGGCAGAAAAACAGGTTACAGTAGATGGTAAAACTTATAAATTACCAAACCCATTTTTTGTTATTGCAACTCAAAATCCCATTGAACTTTTTGGTACATTTCCATTACCAGAATCACAATTGGACAGATTTATAATGAAAATCTCTTTAGGATATCCTGATAGAGAGGAACTGAAGGAAATTTTAAAATTGGGTAGCTCAAGAGAAGAATTATATAATATTGAACCTATAATATCAAAAGATGAAATAATAAAGATACAAGATTTTATTAAAAACAATATCTATATCTCAGATAAAGTCATTGAATATATTCTTGAAATAGTTGAAATAACAAAGAGAAGCAAATTTTTATATGCAGGAATATCAACAAGAGGTAGCTTGGCAATAACTTATACTGCAAAAGCAAATGCATATTTAAAGGGAAGGGATTATGTTATTCCTGAAGATATAAAAGATTTGATTGATTATGTTATCCCGCATAGAGTAATTTTTAAAGAAGAATATGAGAATTTAAATAAAAAGGAGATCATAAAATCAATAATAGAAGAAGTACCTACCCCAGCTTAATTAAAATTACAGGGGCAGGATATTTTTATATAATAATCACAATCTTTCTTGGCGTTGCTGCTATAAATACAGGAAATAATTTGCTTTTTTTAATTACATCCTTCCTCTTGAGTTTTATGGGAATCTCTGGTTTTTTTGGTAAAAATAACATAACAAGAGTTAAATGTGATATTGAATTTCCTAATGAGATTTATGCTAATAGTGAATGTCCAATTTCAATAAATTTAATAAATCAAAAACCATCTTATCCTATTTTTCTAATCAAGGTAAAAATTTTTAATAAATCGACTCTTTTTCCCTTTTTTGAAAAAAATGACAAAAAACTTCTTAACATCAATTTACAAAAAAGAGGTAAATATATTTTAGATAAAATAGAAATTTCATCCCCTTTTCCTTTCAACTTTTTTGTAAGATACTATGTTTTTAAAGAAAATATAGAATTTGTTGTTTTCCCTGAACCAAAAAAAGGTTTGACTGAGTATCTTTTTGATAAAAGAACTAAGAGAGGGGAGTTTGAGACAAATTTGAAAAAGGGATATGAAGATGAAATGATTTCAATAAAAGATTATATTTTAGGAACTCCATTAAAATATGTTGACTGGAAAAGTACAGCAAAAACTGATAGTTTAAAAATAAAAGAGCTTTCAAGTTTAATTGATAAACCATTAATTGTTGATTTTGATTCTATATTTATTAAAAATTTAGAGGATAAAATATCTTTAGTTACATTTTTTATTTTAGATTCAATAAAAAGAAATATTCCTGTAGGTCTTAAAATTAATAAAAAAATATATAAACCAGAAATCTCTTCATTTCATAAAATTAATATGTTAACTGAACTTGCTTTATATGAAAAAGTATAGTGTAGAAAATATTTTAAAAATTTTGAGTTATTTAATTGGTTTCGAGATTTTTTTATTCTCATTTAGAAATGTATCATTTTTATACCTATCAATTTCACTCATTATTTTTATTTTTGCAATATATAAAGATTTCATAAGATACTTTTCTATAAACAGAAATTTACTAAATTTTATCACTATCATCTTTATAGTTTTGATTTTTATGAGAATAACTCTGCAGGACATAATAACTCCTGCTCTTGAATCTCTTCTCGTTCTTTTATCTATTAAATTTATTGAAGATAAAGATACAAGAGATTATTTACAAATTTTCTTGATTTCAATACTTATATTTGTAGGTACAACAATTTTTTCTTTTGAAATCTCTTTTATTATATATTTTCTAATATTTATTTTTCTTTTTAATCTTGCAATCGTTTTTTTAACATATTTCTCTCAGGACAGAAAACTAATTCTAAATTTTAAAGAGATAACTAAAATTTCATATAAAACAACTCTCATTCCATTAATTTCAATTCCAATAACAGTTTTTCTCTTTTTTACATTACCAAGAACTCCTTATCCTTTTTTTAACTTTTCTGGATCTACTCTAACTGCAAGAAGTGGTTTTTCTGAAAATGTTAAACTTGGAACTGTGTCTAATATACAGGAAGATAATTCAATAATTTTCAGAGCAAATATGGAAAAAATTGATGATGAATATCTATATTGGAGAGGAATTACTTTAGAATATTTTGAAGGAGATGAATGGAGTGATATAGATACAGGTCCAATTGATAAAAAGATAAAAGTTGAGGGAAATACAATCTATCAAACAATTTACCTTGAACCGTATAGTGGCACTTACTTTTTTGGTCTTGACAAACCAATTAATATCACTGGTAATAGAAATATATATAAAAAAGATGATTTTACATTTTATGCAAAAGATATTTTATCAAACAGAGTTAGATACGATGTTATATCAATTTTATCTGATACGATTGAGGAAAAAATACCACAAAATTCATATTATCTTCAATTGCCAGAAAATATTTCTCAAGATATAAAAAATTTGAGCTTAAGCTTTCAAAGTGGAAATGAATTAGATACAGTTAAAAATGTTGAAAATTATTTGAAAAATGGTGATTATAGATATTCACTTAAAAATCTGCCAACTTCAAACAAACCTATTGATGAATTTTTGTTCGATAAAAAACAGGGGAACTGCGAATATTTTGCAACATCTATGGCAATTATTTTAAGAGTCAATGGAATACCATCAAGGGTTGTTGCTGGATATAGAGGAGGAGTATACAATGACCTTGGAAATTATTATATTTTAAGACAGAGTGATGCACATTTATGGGTTGAAGCATATATAGATAATATAGGGTGGATTAGATTTGATCCAACTACACCTTTATTGAGTGAAGAATTTATAAGCAATAACAAAAAAATAAGTAAATTTTCACTATTTATAGATACCATTAATTATTATTACAATACATTGATAATTAACTATGATTTTGAAAAACAGATTAGTTTATTTAACAAAATAAGAGAGGGTTTTAAAAAACCAGAGATAAAAATATCAATTAATTTAAAAAAATTATCAAATTTAATTCTTGTTTCTCTTTTAGTAATTTTTTTTCTATTTTTTAGAGTTTTCTTTAAAAAAAGAAGTTATGAAGAAAAAATTTTAACTATTTTCTATAAAAAAATGGAAAAATTGGGTTTTAAAAAGAAAAAAAATGAAGGTCTTGAAGAGTTTTTACAAAAAATAGAAAATAGTAAAATCAAAGAATCGCTCACGAATTTTGTTTTCAAATTTGAAGAACTTTATTATAAAGATAAAAAAATTGGAAAAGAAGATTACATAGCTCTCAAGCAAATATTATCTGAGGTCAAATCATAAATTTTAAATTATAAATTGAAAAATAAATTAAGATAGAATCTAACTAAAAAAATCTTAACTTGACAGAATATTTAATTGGTTTAAAATTTATCAATGTATGAAATTTAGTGAAAGGAGTTTTTTATGAAACTATATTACTTATCTATTTTCATTACTATATTTCTATTTGTTGTCTATTTTTTAGCAAGATTTTTCTATAAAAAGAGGTTCAAAGTTAAAAAAGAGAGCGGTTTTTCCCTTGTCCCTTTTGGTGAAAAACTTGGAGCCACAGGTGGCTTATACCTTTTTCTTGCTCCGATTGTTGCAATGAATTGGGGGTATTTACCTGTCATTATTTATACTATAATCGCTTTAATATCAATTGGTTATCCTTTATCATTCTTTTCAACTCTCTTACCGAAAAGATTTGATATAAAGGAGTTTTTTAATAAATATAAAAATTTGAAAAATATTCTTTTAATGTTTTTAATCATATTTTCATTAACATTTGTAACCTCTTTTATCCACTACACTGCAGACCTCCTTTCACAAAACTTAAGCACCTCAACCTCTTTTCTCTTCCTAATACCTTTATCACTTCTTTTTTCAATAGTTATTATCAAAAAGAAAGAAGATATAGTACCTTATAGTGTGTTTTTTATTGTTTTACTTTTCTATATCATTTTTTTAGGAGATTTCTTACCTATACAAATACCATTCACAATAATAACTGGAAAATTCACATGGGGCATCATATTAACTATACTTCTATTTCTATTTGTCTTTTTAGATGAGAATTATCTATCAAGACCTTTCTCTTATCTATCTTCATTCCTACTTTTTGTTTTAATGTTTGGTGGTATATTTGGTCCTTTAATAGGCGTTAGAATACAAAGAGAACCAATTATTCTTACAAGCCAATACGGATTCTTCATTCCAACTCTATTTGGAGTTTTATCATTTGGAATTTTCTCTGGTTTTGATGCTCTTTTCTCAATTTTATTTACGGGCAGGGAGATAAAGGGAGAAAGAGATTCTTTAAATACAAGTCTTTTAACATCAACGATACTATCTTTAATTGCTATTTTCTCATCATTTTCACTTATAATTTATGCAAAAACAGATGGTTTAATAAAA
>JAAYUH010000242.1 GCA_012517755.1 bacterium
CTTAACTCATCATCATTCTCTTTTTTAGCAATATATGCTGAACATTTTGTACAATCAAACCCACAATAAGCTATCATTTTCTCCATTTTTCACCTCCAATGGATTAGTTTTCATTATATATTATTTTTTCTGGATTATTAATTAAATATGTAATTTTCTAATCCACTCTCTAAACAAAAGGTCAGTTATGTAATAATTGTTTTCATCATCTTGATCAAGATATCCATCTTTTATTAAACTCTTTAATGTTCTCTGAACTGAAGATGGGTAATATAATTCATTCC
Source organism: bacterium (assembly GCA_012517755.1). Classification (GTDB taxonomy): domain Bacteria; phylum Caldisericota; class Caldisericia; order B22-G15; family B22-G15; genus JAAYUH01. Next base: position 285 of record JAAYUH010000242.1, read on the forward strand.
TTTTTATATATTCGATTGAAAGCACATTTTTACCACCATCAATTACAATTGCTTTGAGGAGCCTTCTTTTATTTAAAATCAATCTTGACCACTCTATGTGAAAATTTTGTGAGTTTTCTCTTACAAGTTGATCTATAACAATTTCAATATCATCAATACTTATTTCTTTTTTAAGAAGTTTATAATTCCACAATTCATGACAGATCATTTGAATATAATAAGGAATATTTTCTACCTTCTCAATAATTTTAAACAAAGTCTCATCAGATATTTTAAATTTCGTTGATATGAACTTTTCTTTTATAAATTCGAAAAACTGTTTTTCCTCAATTTTTTTTAAAAACATTACTGGTCCTATTTTATAAAAAGGATTTTGAGGAGAATTAACCATTTCATTTAGTAAATGTCTTTTTGAACCAGCAAATATATATCCAACATTTCTTTGATGTTGAATACTGGTTCTTAAAGACCCTTCTATGTTCTTTCCGTTAAATTTTAATATCTCTTGGAATTCATCAAATGCTACAACAACTCTTTTTTTTCTCTTTTCAGAAATTATACCTGGCAAATCATAAATTTTGAGTGCAATTCTGTTAAGTTCTTTATCATTATGAGAATAACTAAGAGAAAGTAAAGGTTTTCCAGACCCATCAAATTTTAACTCAATTCTCAAACCAGGCATCAAATTACGAATAAAAGTTAAAATTTTATTAATTGTAGTTGTTTCTTTTATCAAAGTTAATAAATATATTTCAAGAAATTCTTTGTGGGATGAAAATGCTTCAATATCTATGTAAATAGTTATTAATTCCTCCTTTTTTAATTCATTTAATACATTTATTATAATGGATGTTTTACCAAGTTTCCTTGAAGAGATAAGAAATATTTTTTGTGAATCCATCAGACCCCTTTTAAATTTTTTAATCTCTTTAATTCAATCACAAAAATTTTCACTTAATACTGCTTCGCCATAAACAAATGGATTCTCCATTTTTTATCTCCTTTGTTATACCTTTTTGTGTAATACAAAAAGATATAACACAAAATGTTAAAATAGTAAGAGAATGTATAACTCCACAACACTCTAACCAAAATGGTTAACAGATAGACAGTCTCAGTGTTAACCATGGATAAGTTTATATCAATCAAACTCTATATATATAAACTCTTCTTTAATTGTTCTATTGAATTTCTCAAAAAAGAGTTTATCCTTTAATCTTTTGGGATGTCCTCAAACTGAATTCATAAGAGTATTTTACAAACCAACAAAATAAATTTTTGAACAAATGAAACTGTCTACATTGCTCACTTAACCTATTTAAATACAAAATATCTTCATAATAATTAATCATGATCGAACTATTTGATTATGATGTCTTTCTGTTGCTTATGCATTCTATTGACAAATTAATTTTTTTGGTTAATATTTAAAACATATAATTATTTTATAGGGGAAGCAATAAAGTTATGGTCATTAGATGGTTGCCTTAACCATAGCTTTGCCAATGGCAAACCCGAACCCAAAATTTATTAAAATGTGATTTAAATTATGAAAAACTTTAAAAGGAGTATTCAATGATGTCTAAATTAATTAAGATTTTATTAATTGTAATTTTTACTTCATCTGTTGTTAGTTTTAGTGTACTAAATAAGAGTGTGAAAGCAGAAAAATTAATTAACGAAACAGTTAAATTAGGCTCAAACTATGCTCTTTTAGCAAAAGCATTAGGTGTAATAGATAAAAATTTTTTAGGTGATGGAAGTTGGAAATACGAGCGTAGAACAGATAAATTTGAAGTATTTTTTCCAACTTATGATTTAGGTGAAATTACTATTGATGATATACAAACAATAAAATTCCATACAAATAAACCTCTACCAACTAATAATGAAAATCCATACAATTTTTATTTAGTTATATATACAAAACCTGATGGTATAAATGATAATAACTGGTATGGTTATAGACTTATTGCTGAACCATATTATTCAGAGAACATTAATGCACCAGCAGATAGTTGGATTGAATGGACAACTGATTCTGGATCAAGCAACCATTTACGTTTTTATGACCCAGACACAACAGGATCATATGGAAGTTATACAGATCCCTTCCTTCAAAATATTCAACAAGGACCAATCAACTGGAAAATTTATTATAATGGATATCCTGAAACTAATATTGATTATGGAAGTGAAAAAATACTATGGTTTTCTTTTCAGACAGGAAGTGGTTGGACTAATAATTTCGATGGATACCTTGATGGTATAATCATAAACTTTAAAAATGGAAATTCACTAACGATTGATTTAGAAGATGGAGCAAATCCAGTTTGGGTTAATGATGATTGGGTAGGCAAGTTACCAGGGTATGAAATATCACCCGGGAAATTTTATGGCTACAATGCCTTCGATAAAATTCAAGATGGTGTAAATGTAGTTACTTCAAGTGGTACAGTTTATGTGGCTGCAGGGACTTATCATGAAGCGATAACCATAAACAAATCATTAACACTTCAAGGTGAAAATAAAGAAGAAACAATTATTGACGGGGAGAGTAATATTGGTCAAATTGTAACAATTAAATCGAGTAATGTAAGTATTACTGAATTTACTATAAGAAATGCAAAAGATTATGGTATTTTTATAAATGAACTCACTACTCCAATAACAGGGATTCAAATAAGTGATAATATTGTACATAACATTTCATATCAATATGGAGCAGCGATTTCAGGACAGAGATTTAGCGGAGAAATAGTAGGCAATGTGATATATAACGGTGGTTCAACTGGTATCAATCTTGCAGCTTTGGATGGAGATGTAAACGTTAAAATAACAAACAATTCCATTCACAACAACATAGAAGGTATTTTCTTCTGGGCAGAGAGTGGCTATTTTGTAAATGCAAACATAATTGGTAACGAGATTTGTAACAATAAATATGGCGTATATTTATATAATCAGATAGATAACATCGTGATTCACGAAAATATCATTTATGGAAATACAGAATATGGCGTATTCAACAATGTAAGCAAAATAGTTGATGCAACCCTCAATTGGTGGGGAGCTAATGATGGACCCGGAGGAGTTGGTAGTGGTTCTGGCAATGGAGTGAACGAAAATGTAGATTTTGACCCTTGGCTTATCCTTGATGTGAGTGCTGATCCAACAACTATTCCTGCTGATGGTTTATCAACTTCAAACATCACAGCCCAATTCAAAGATAACTATGGTGTTATTCCAGATGATATTGGAAATCTTCCCACAATGTTAATTCACTTTACAACAGACAAAGGGACAATCAATCCTACTGAAGTTAACACTGATAGTAGCGGAAGAGCTACAACTACTTTAACTTCTTTAACCACTCCTTGTATAGCTAAAATCACTGCTTCTGCACCACCTTATACTCCTAATTCTGAAGATAGCATCTTTGTTGAGTTTACAACTCTCTGTTCCATAAGTGGTTATAAGTGGAATGATCTTAATGAAGATGGGATATGGGATGAAAATGAACCACCTATTTCAGGATGGGAAATATACATAGATTTGAATAACAATGGTTATTGGAATGAAGATGAACCAAAAACATTAACAGATGAAAATGGATTTTATTCATTTATTATTGATGAAGTTAATTTTGATTATACAAATTGGATTGAATGTTCTAATAATCCTGTTTTTGATCCTTCAAGTAAGGTATATTATCCCTCTATTATAAAAATATCTCAAAGTGATTACAGAATGTGGTATGGTTCTGATTCTGGAATTGGTTATGCTACATCTTCTGATTGAATCAAATGGACAGAAATAGAAGATCCTGTGAACGGTATACTTGCAGGAGCAAATCATCCATGTGTTATTTATGATTACAACGGATTTGGTGAATCAAATGAATATAAATTTAAAATTTGGTATTGGACAGGAATTGGAAATGTTGGTTCAATAGAAGCAATTAGATTTGCAAAATCAAAAGATGGAATAAATTGGGAATCTGATCAACCTATACAGCAACATTCAACAAATAAATCTTTACAATTAATTACAGGCTGGAGTGAATATAATAACTATTTTTATCATATTTATGGTCCTGCTTGCGTTTTATATAATTCTAATGATACAAATATCGGATCAACAACTCCAGATGATAAAAGTGATGACAAGCCTATGACTTATAAATATATTATGTATTATGATACATCAAGCGAGGGTTTCTCTCCTGAAAAAAGTTCTGAACAACTTGCTTTAGCATATTCAGTAAATGGAATCTATTGGATTCGTTACGGAGACAAACCTGTTTTAATTCCAAGCGGGAATGATAATGATTGGGATGGAAAATATATAACAAGAGGAACAGTATTAAAATTTGAAGATGGAACCTTTGGTTTATGGTACTCTGGAGGAGTAGAAGATAGTAATGATGGAATAGGTTATGCAACTTCTTTAGATGGAATTAATTGGATAAAATCTGCATCTAATCCAATACTTCATCAAAACGATGGAGTATTGTGGAGAAATGATAGAACTTATACACCATGGGTTATTAAAGATAGTTGTAATTATAGGATGTGGTTTAGCGGAAGAGATACCAATAGTAATTACACAATAGGATTGGCATATTTAGAAAATATAATTATAATTAGAGAGATATTAAAAGATGGATGGAATCAAACATATCCAACAAACTGCCACACTGTTACAATAACTAATTCAAATGTAACTAATATAAACTTTGGTAACTATCAAATCACCTACTCAATATCTGGATATAAATGGCATGACCTTAATAACAATGGTACATGGGATACAGATGAACCTGTTCTTTCTGGTTGGACAATTTATATAGATAAAGATCAAGATGGAGTTCTTGATTCTGGTGAACTATCAACAACAACTCTTTCTGATGGAAGCTACTCATTTACAGGACTTTTATCTGGAACATATTGTATAAATGAAGTAAATCAATCTGGATGGAATCAAACATATCCAACAAACTGCCACACTGTTACAATAACTAACTCAAATGTAACTAATATAAACTTTGGTAACTATCTACAAAATCCATCAGCAATTATAACTAAAACCCCTGATTCTCAAACAAAATATCGTGGTGATAATGTAACATGGACAATAAATGTAAGAAATGATGGGAATGTTACATTAACAAATATTTACATAAAAGATACATTACCTAATGGATTTACATATATATCAACAAATAGTGTAACATCTACCGGAGTAAGAACATCTATAATCAATCCAACTTCAGGTTCAACTGAGACAATAATCTGGGGAATATGGGATTTAGACCCAAATGAATATATAACAATAGTTTTTACTGTAAATATATCTGAAAACATATCAATAGGTAATTATATAAATACTGCTTTAGTTGATAGTGATCAGTTTGATACATATAATACTGCTAATGTAATTATAGAATCACTTCCACCGTCTCCACCCACGCCTCCAACGCCTCCAACGCCTCCAACACCTCCAACTCCTCCACCACCTCCTACTCCACCTACACCACCACCTCCACCACCTCCTGAACCACCAACTCCTCCAACCCCACCAGAACCATTACCTCCAGAATCACCTGAACTTTCAATTATTAAACAAGGAGCATCTGAAATCTTCTGGGGAGAGATAATCACTTACACAATCACCTTCACAAATGAAGGTGGGGATGCAAAAAATGTAAGAGTAGCTGATTCTATTCCATCTAATACTGAATTTATAGATGCAGAGGATGGTTATGAATATAATCAATATCAAAGGGTTGTATCATGGCTCTTTGAAGAGGTTAAGGGTGGAGAAGAGATAACTTTATGGATAAAAGTAAAAGTTACAGGAAATTGTGATGATGTGATAACAAATAGAGTTTCAATAATTGCTCAGAACTGGGATGGATTACAAGAGTCAGAAGTAAAGACAAAAATTAATTGTGTTAATGTATATCACCATAACTTCTTCTCAGGTTATCCTGATGGAACCTTTAAACCAGAAAACAACATAACAAGAGCAGAGGTTGCATCATCTGTTGCAAGATCACTTGGCCTTAAATGGCTTGAGTATGGAGTTGATATAAATGAAGTTCACTTTCCAGATGTTAAACCTACATACTGGGGTTATGGACATATTGAGGTAAGTTATCTTGAAAAATTAGTAATAGGATATCCAGATGGAACATTTGGACCTAATAGAAACATAACAAGAGCTGAGGCTGCAGCAATATTCTATAATCTACTTAAACTGAAACCCAAATATCCAATAACACCTACATTTAAAGATACTGATATAAGACATTGGGCATATGGAGTAATTGAGGCAGTAGCTGAAGCTGGAATAATAACAGGATATCCAGATAAGACATATAGACCAGATAGAGAAATAACAAGAGCAGAGTTTGTAACAATTGCATGTAAAGCACTTGGAAGAGGACCATTTAAAGACGGAGCTTTTTCTAATCCATATCCTGACACTCCAATATCTCACTGGGCATATTCATTTATCTTAGAATCTTCAATTAACCACATTGTTATAAATCCAAAAAGACAAGATTCACTTATTGAGATACCAAGTAAAAAGATACCAGTTTATTCAGAGTGGGAATATTCAAAGATTGTTGTTCCTAATCTTGGTGAAACTATTTTTGTTATTGTTCCTGTTGATGGATTAACACCTGATGGAAAAGATCCAGAGCCAAGAGATATTATCGTAAGAATAATAAGGAAAGAGATACCATAAAAAACAAAAATTCAATAATATATTGTATTTACATTAGATTCTTTTATTTGTCTTAATTCAATATTTTTATATGCTTCACAGATTTTTCTGAATGGACAACCATTTTTTAAATTTATGCCTGTTATATTTTGAAAAGTGGTATTTTCTGAATTTACTCCATCACAAAAAGGAGAATCCTTAAAGCAGATACTTCTTCCTAAAGACCAAAAAATTTGGTCAATCTTCTCAACTTCTACTTTTGAATCTATCGAGAGTTTTTTTACTGCATCACCAACAACCTCTCTTATTTTTAAATCAAGAGTTTGAGGGATACTTTTATTTTCTATCAATTTAGTCATTATTTTATCATCTAAATTTACTAATCCCATTCTCAATGTAACTCTTTCAAGATGGTAATCAACAGGAGTCCATAGATTTTCAGGATCATTGATTTTCCAAAATCCAACTTTTTTTGCAATATTTAAAAAAAGGTATGTCTTTTTGTTTAAAGGATCAGAGTATGCTTTAAATTTATGAAATAGTTTAAGCATATCCAACCCATTTTCTCTTTTTATATAACCTTCAGAAATTCTATTTATTTCAAAAATATCGCTGTTAAAATCTCTCTTTAAAATGTAAGCACAGTTTCTTAAAAGTTTTGCTCTTTCATAATACCTGTCTCCAGAACCATTTAATATTCTTTTTAGATCCTCTCCTTTTATTTTTTTCATTTTATCAACTGAAATGAAATCATTATCTTTTTTATATTCCTTTATAAAAGAGTTTAATAAATAATCCCAACCTTTATAGTAAATACCATCAATTTCTCCTGAAAAATTTTGAGTTTGATGACAGATTGCATCAACATAGAAATAGAGGGTTAATTTATTTTTTGCATCTGAGATATCTATTGCCTTTTCAATTCCAGGAAGCATGTTCAATTGAAAATTAATATTTTTAATTAATTCAGATAGTTCACTAATTTTTTTATAATTAATTTCAAACATTCAGCTCCTCCAATCTTTTTAATAGTAAGTCTCTTTTTATGTTAAGTAGACCATTTATTCCAAAATCTTCAATTACAAATGAAGAAAGGATGACTCCATATTTTAAAGAAAGATATGGATCATTATATAAAATATAAGAGCTAACAAATGCACCAGCAAATGTTTCTCCTGCACCTGTTACATCAATTACATCAACATTAATAGAATCGACTTTCAAAAAATTTTTATTTTCTATAAAAATTGCTCCATTTTTTCCCAAAGTTATAACAACCTTTTTTCCTGTGTTAACAAAAAAATTTATAACATCATTAAAATTTTTCTCATTTGAAAGAGCGAAAGATTCTTCTTTATTCAAGAAAAAAAGATCGCACAAGTTTAACATTTTTAAAACTGTATCTCTATCTTTTTTTATTCTTATTAGATATGTACCAGTAGAAACAAATGAACCCAATTTTTTATAATACTCAATAATATCCATTTGATTTTTAATGCTTGAGATTACGCAAACATGTGCATAATCACTTTTAGGTAAATCTTTACAATCTATTACCTCATCATTTTCATCTAAATCTTTTAAGTAATTTGCTTCAAGATTTTCATTATAAATTATATGAAAGTTGAGTTTTTTACCTGTTTTTAAATATTTTAAATCAATAAAATCTGATAATTTTTTTCTTATAGTATAATCGATATCATCTGAGATATAACCAACAGGATAAGTTTTTAATCCTACAATTGAAGATGATAAAGAAAAATAGGCGTTACTTCCTCCAACACAATATTTTGAAATTCCCTTGTGATTTTCAATTAAATCATATGTGAAAGAGCCAAATGAATAAATAATTTTTTCATTCATAATAAAATTTTATCAAAATTTCAATTCAAATCAAATATAGATATTAATTTATCATTTTGTAAATTTAAATTATTCTTTTTTGTAATTATAAAATCAAGCTCCATTTTATTCAATTTATTCATAATATTTTTTAAAGAAACTTTACTATCGAAAATCAATATTTTTCCATTCTCATTCTCACTCTCTTTAAAAATAAATCTGTTTAGTTCAGTTACCTTCAATTTACCATTTATATTTTTATCTAATTCTAACTCTTTAAAATTTAAATTTTTAATCTTTTCACCAGCTATCTCAACTTCTATATGAGTTGTTAATGAAGAAAGTGATGCAAATTTTTCATTTATCACCTTTCCTCTTTTAATAAAAAGATCAAAAGGAGACACCTTTTTTATTATAGATAATACATAATCAATCTCTAAATTTTCTGTTATCATAAAATCTATTATTTCGCTTTCGCTAAAAACTCCCAAAGGTATTGCAGGTGAAAAATCCTTAACAACTTTTGGGTTATAGCCTTCTGTATATTTCAAATTAAGATCAGTTCTTCTTAAAATTCTTTCCCATAACCTTTCAGTATCAAGAGTGGAAATAAAAATAAGTGAGCCAATTTTTTTATACTCTATTCTTACTATCATTTTAAATTAAAGCAAACTCCACAATTTGGACATTTTTCAAAATCCATAAAACATGGTTCTGTAATTTCACAATTCTTACTTTTTCCTCTCTCCTTCAAAAGAAATTTCTTATCAATGCCTATATTAATAAAATCCCATGGGAGTTCCTCATCAGTTGAGAAACCATTTAATATTTTATCAACACTACTAAATTTCTTTTCTTTTAAGATTTTTTCCCAGGTTTCAAAATGAAAGTTTTCTTTCCAATTTGAAAATTTTTCACCATTCAGGTAAGCTTCATAAATCAATTCTGAAATTTGTTCATCACCTCTTGAAATAATTGCTTCAATGAAGGATTCTTCCCACCCTCTATAATTTAAATTAACATTTTTAATTCCATCTTTTATAATTTTTATTTTTTTTGTAAATTCATCTTTACTGATAAATTTTTCCCATTGGAATGGAGTAAATGGTTTTGGTATTAAAGGGTTTATTGATATC
>JAAYUH010000243.1 GCA_012517755.1 bacterium
AAAAATGAAAATATTATTTATACATCATCTTGCGGAAGGATTTTTGATATTGTATCAGCACTCCTTGATATAAAAAAAGAGGTTACCTATGAAGGAGAGGCTGCAGTTTCATTAGAAATGTTAGCTTATGATTCAAATAAGATTGATTCATTTTATAATTATGAGATTCATAAAAATGAATTTTATGAAATTGACTTAAAAGAAACAATAAAAAATATAATTTTAGAAAAAGACATTATCAATAAAGAGGATATTGCAAGAAAATTTCATAATACAATTGCAAAAATATGTTTTGATTTATCTTATATTTTAAAAGAAAAATATAAAATAAAAAATGTTGGTTTTACAGGAGGAGTTTTTCAAAATAGATTACTTATTCAAACAATAAGAGATATTTTTAAAAATGAGGATTTCATATTATACTTTCATAATAGAGTTCCACCCAATGATGGTGGTATTTCGTTGGGACAGATTGTTCTTGGAAAAGAGGAATAAAAATGTGCTTGGGAATACCTTTAAAAGTAGTTAAATTAAAAGAGAATGATTTAGCTTTTGTTTCAATGGGTGAATCATATCTTGAAATAAGCACAGTTTTTACACCTGAAGTAAAAGAGGGTGATTATGTCATTGTTCACGCTGGCTTTTCAATATCAATTCTAAATAAAGATGAACTTGAGGAAGTTAATAAAGCATTAGAAGAGGCCAAAATAATCTATGATGATAAAGGAAAAGGCTGAAGAGTTAGTTAATTTAATCAACAAAATTTCAAAAAAAGAGATAAATTTAATGGAATTTTGTGGCACTCATACACATGAAATTTTTAGATATGGATTAAGACAACTTCTACCAAAAAATATAAATCTTCTATCTGGGCCTGGTTGTCCAGTATGTGTTACATCACAAAGTGATATTGATTATTTGATTACACTTGTTGAAAAGGAAGATTTTGGTGTTATTACATTTGGAGATTTAGTAAATGTTCCAGGAAGTAGAGGAAGCTTAAATAAATTGAGATTAAAGGGAAAAGAGATAAGAGTTGTATATTCACCACTTGAAAGTTTAAAAATAGCAAAAGAAAACAGTAACAAAAAATATATTTTAATTGGTGTTGGTTTTGAAACAACTGCTCCTAATATTGCTTATACAATCATAAAAACAAAAGAAGAGAAAATAGAAAATCTACTTTTTTTATCTCTTCACAAACTAACACCCCCAGCGATGAAAGCGATTCTTGATATGGGAGAAATCAGAATAGATGGTATTATAGGACCAGGTCATGTATCAACAATAATAGGTAGAAGAGGATGGTTAGATGTGTTTGATGAGCACAAAATTCCTTTTGTAATAACAGGTTTTAAACCACTTGAAATATTGTATGGTCTTTATAAATTGATTGAAGTTATTGAAAAAAATGAAAAAAAACTTATAAATGCTTATCCCTCAACTGTTTCAGAAGATGGAAATAAAAAGGCTCTTGAACTTATAAATCAAGTTTTTACAATTGATGATGCTGAATGGAGAGGGTTAGGTATATTAAAAAAAAGTGGACTAAAAATAAATGAAAAATATAAAGATTTAGATATAAAAAATTATTATGATTTTAAAATAAAAACAAAAGAGATTCCTGGTTGTAAATGTGGTGAGGTTTTAAGAGGAATTTTTAAACCAACAGATTGTCCACTTTTTGGAAAATTATGTAGGCCAGATAATCCTGTTGGACCATGTATGGTCTCTCAAGAAGGTGCATGTTCAGCTTTTTATCTATATGGAGGAGAAAATGAGTGAAGAGATAGTTTTATATCATGGAAATGGAGGAGATGGGACAAAAGAATTGATAAATGAAATTTTAAAAAATCTTGATAATGATATTTTAAGAAAACTTGGCGATTCTGCAATTTTAAATTTAAAAGATAAACTTGCCTTTACTACAGATTCTTATGTTATATCTCCACAATTTTTCAATGGAGGAGATATTGGCAAACTCTCTGTTTATGGAACTGTTAATGATCTGGTGGTTTGTGGTGCAAGACCACTTTTTTTGAGTTTGAGTTTTATCATAGAAGAGGGTTTTTTATTCTCAGATTTTAAAAAAATCCTTCAGTCTATAAAAGAAGCATCTGATGAATGCGATATAAAAATTGTCACAGGAGATACAAAGGTTGTTGAGAAAGGAAAGGGAGATAAAATATTTATAAACACCTCTGGTATAGGTATTATTGAAAATGAAAATAGAGATTTATCAAAAAGAAAAGTAGAAAAAGGTGATTTAGTAATAATAAATGGAGGAATTGGTGAACATGGAATTTCAGTTATGTTAGAAAGGTTGGGCATTAAAGTTGATGAGAAAATTAAATCAGACCTTGCTCCTTTAGACAAATTGATTTTACCTCTTCTTGATAAATTTGATGGAATAAAGTTTTTAAGAGATCCCACAAGAGGAGGAGTTGCAACTGTTTTAAATGAAATTGCAAATAAATTCAGTTATGAAATTGAAATTTTGGAAGAGGAACTGCCAATTAAAAATTGGGTTAAAGAAGCATCAAATATCTTAGGTATTGACCCATTATATGCTGCGAATGAGGGTAAAGTAATAATAATAGCAAGTAAGAATGAGGGAGAGGATATTCTAAAGTTTATAAAACAAAATAGATTAGGTGTTGATTCAAAAATTATTGGGGAATTAAAAAATGATGGTAAAAGGGTTTATCTTAAAACAGAAATTGGAACAAGAAGAATAGTTGATACATTAAAGAGGGATATTTTACCGAGAATTTGTTAAATAAAATATAAATTAATTTTAAATGTTTACACTTTAACAAATAACTTGACTAACTATTTAAAATTAATTATAATTTAAAATAGTTTTTATGCATGAATGGGCTTTAGCTGATGCAGTTGTTAATTCTTCTTTAAAATTAGCCAATGATAAGGGCTTATCTAAAGTTAATGAAATATTTATTAGAATTGGAGAGGTTAATAATATTGATATCGATGCTTTTAATTTTGCACTTTCAGAAATTATGAAAGGTACAATTCTTGAAAATTCAAAAATTATATTTAATGAGATTCAGGCAAACTTGAAATGTAACAATTGTGGTTTTATATTCAACTATAAAAATGAATTTGATAAATTATCAGAAGATGAAAAAGAGTCAATACACTTTATTCCTGAAACTGTTCATATTTATATAAGATGTCCAAATTGTGGAAGCGTAGATTTTGATTTTATTGAAGGAAGAGGTATTTTTCTTGAGGATATTAAATGAATTTTTTAGATCCAAGAGTTGATTACATTAAAAAAAGATTTGAGAAAATAGATAGAGTTATAGGAGTTTCATCAGCAAAAGGAGGAGTTGGAAAAACCACAATTTCAGTTTTCACATCGCTTTTATTAAAACAAAAGGGATACAAAACAGGCCTTCTTGATCTTGATATTTATGGACCATCAACTCATATAATCTTAGGAGTTAAAAACAGAAAATTGAAAGAAAATTTTGGTGTTGAACCACTCGATATAGATAATCTAAAATTTTTTTCCTCTGTCTTTTTCACTGATAACAAACCATTTCCAATGCGAGGAGATGAATTATCTAATGCAATTCTTGAGATATTAACAATTGTTAATTGGGATGAACTCGATTTTTTAATAATTGATATGCCACCTGGTTTTGGGGAACCAACTCTTGATCTTTTAAGACTAATTAAAAAAATAGAATTCTTAATAATTACAAATCCTTCAATTATCTCTTTAGAAACAGTAAAAAAGCTAATTCAAATTCTAAACGAAGGTAAGTATAAAATATTGGGAGTTATTGAAAATATGAAATCAACTGAAGATGATTTAATCGTAAAAAGTTGCGAAGAATTAAAAATTGATTATTTAGGTAGCATTCCATATTTTTATGATATTGAAACAATTTTTGGAAATGTTGACACAATGATTGAATCTAATGTATCTTTATATTTAGATAGAATTTTGAATAAAATTTTAATTTAATTTTAAAAGAGAGGATGGATATGGAGAAGATTAAAATCAAAATCAATGGTCAGGAAGTTGAAGTTGAGCAAGGAAAAACAGTTCTTCAGGTTGCTAAAGAACTGAATTTACATATTCCAACACTCTGTAATTTTGAACCTCTATTACCTCAAGGCTCTTGTAGGATATGTTTAGTAGAAGATAGAGGAAAACTTGTAACATCCTGTACAACTCAAGTTGCACCAAATATGGATATAAAACTTGATACACCAGATGTTATTGCTTCAAGAAATCTAATCCTTCAACTTCTTTTCACTGAAAGAAACCATTATTGTATGTATTGCGAAGCATCTGGAGACTGTGAGTTACAAAAATTAGGTTATGAGTTTGGCTTAGACCATTTTGAATTTGAAACATACGAAAGGAAATTTACAGTTGATAATTCTCACAACTATATTGTGATCGATCCAAATAGATGTGTTTTATGCAGAAGATGTGTAAGGGCTTGTTCTCAACTTGCTGGACATAATGTACTTGGAGAAATGAATAGAGGAATTGACACAATGATAATTGCAGATATGGATGTTCCCCTTGGAGAATCAAGTTGTACTTCTTGTGGGTTGTGTGTTCAGGTTTGTCCAACAGGTGCTATAACTGACAAAAGGTCATACTATTTTGGTAAGGATATCCAAACAGAAGAAATTTATTCAAATTGTGATCAATGTCCTGTAGGTTGCGGAGTAAAAATTTATAAGAAAAAAGGGTCGAATTTCATAGTTAAAATTTATGGAGATTTTGATAAAGAAAACGAAGGAGTTTTATGTAAACTTGGTAGATATGCTGCTCTATTTGAGGAAAAACCAAGATTAACATCTGCAAAAATTAAA
>JAAYUH010000244.1 GCA_012517755.1 bacterium
AGAGAACTGGAAGGATGAACTGGATTCCCGTTTTCACGGGAATGACAAAATAGAGGAAAATAGATTCCCGTTTTCACGGGAATGACAAAAGAATTACATGAAAAAGACAAAATGGAAATACTGGATTCCCGCTTTCGCGGGAATGACAAAATAGAGGAATTAGATTTCTATTTTCCTTGCTTTTGCGAGAATGGGAATGACATAGAGAACTGGAAGGATAAGCTGGATTCCCACTCTCGTGGGAATGACGAAATATTTACGTGGGAATGACAAAATAGAAGTTTTTTCAATAATCTCTATAAATAATTATCTTGAAATATATTTCTTTTTTGATATAAATATACATAGATATTGGCGGCATAGCCAAGTGGTAAGGCGACGGTCTGCAAAACCGTTATTCCTCGGTTCGAATCCGGGTGCCGCCTCCAGCCGGAGTGGCGGAATAGGCAGACGCAAGGGACTTAAAATCCCTCGGATGAGCAATCCATGTGGGTTCGATTCCCACCTCCGGCACCATAATTTAAAATTTTAAATTTACCATACTTTATTATCCAAAAATTCCATTTTATATATTTTTTAAAAAAACAAAAATAATCGAAATTAAAATGGAATAAAAAAATATTTATAATTTTATTTATTTTCTCTTTCCAAAAAAATTTTAATATTAAATATTCTTTAAAAACAAATATGTCTTCTTTAATTTTTTACAGGTCAGAAATTATATATTGACAATAGACTTGACAAATTATATAAATATATTATAATATAAATAATAAGAGGGCGTAAAGCCGATGGGAGGAGAAATCCTCCCATAATTTATTAAGAATTATGGAAAAAACAATTCACAAAACTTTTTTTTATTTTTTTCTATTAAATTAATGATAGGTTCAACTTCTAAAAATTTAATATTTGGGTATCTTTCCCTTTCTCTATACCTTCTATAAGCAGAAATAATAATATCAGCTATATGCAAACCATGTATCAGATTAACCCCCGTCTCGTAAGAATATTTATAGCTATAATACTCCTTTTCGACAAGTTCATTCGGATTTTTTGGTAATCCATGCATATGCCATTCAATTGATCTAATATTTTTTATAGGGTTTGGGTATCTCGGAAATTTAGTTTTATTAAACAATTCTTTCTCTGTTAGTATTAATTCATTTACCATATGTTGCTTTAAATTTATATCATCTTTTTTAGAACGTGATTCAAACCAAACATTAATAATAGGTTTTAAAGTTTTTTTTAAATAATTATTTTTATAAAAAAAATAACCTATTCTTTCCATTATTATCGTAGGTGCTAGTTCATAAGGTTCAGCAGGTTGTGAATAAGTATTAAGCATACTAACTTTATCTATATGAACAATAAAGATATAAAATGGAATATTTTTTTATACTTACTATAATTTTCTCTAAATGACTTTTAAATAGATTTGGATTATCTTTATATTTTGAAAATTCGTTTTTGGCAGATAACATATCAGAAAGGTGAAAAACAATATTCTTATTTTGATATAGTTCATATTTAATTCTTTTCACAGATGGAATAAATTCATTAGTTAAATTTTTACCGTATATTAATAATCCAATTAGTGAAAATAAATTAACATTTTGAGGATGAGGATCTGGTTGAAAATTACTCCATTTATTTTGATCTTTTAATTTTATTAATCTTTTATAATCTTTTGTACCAGATTCATCCACGAAAAGATGCCAATTATTTTCATCTATATTTTCAAATTTATAGTTCATTTTATTATAATAACAGCCAATTTATGAACATTCAAGATACATATCTTACTTAATCTACATTCATTTGTTTTTTTTTAAATTTGTTTATTTTTTCATAAAATAATTTATTATTTTCAATATTTATTCTTTAATAAACGAAGAAACATAAAAATAAAAATTTCATTTAGATTTATAACTTGATTAGAAAAATTGAGGTGATTTTTCCAAGTAAATAAAAAAATGTAACATAAAAATGTTTTGGATGTATTATATTATGGAGGTGAGAGGTATGAACAAGAAAGTTTTGACAATTTTATTAGTAGTAGTATTAATAGGGTTACTTTCAGTTGGCGGAGTGTATGCAGGGAATCTTATTAAAAATTTTAGCAGTGATAGAGATGGGAATCTGTTATTTATATTTAAAAAACTCAACCTTACTGATGAACAAAAAACTAAAATTGAAGAAATTTTAAAAGATTTGAAAGCAAAAAGTGAACCTATTTTTGAAGATATTAAAAAGAAAAACACAGAAGAAAAAGAAATTCTATCGAAAGAAGTTTTGGATGAAGATAGTTTGAATTTACTTGTTGAATCACAAATAAAAAATATAGTTAATCTCTCATATTTGAAAAAAGATGCATATTTAAAAATAGTTGATATTCTTGATAATGAACAGAGAAAAATTTTCCCGACATTCACTTTATTTTTAAAATCAAAACCATTCATTTTAAATAATGAAAAGGTGGAAGAGTTTATCAGTAGATCAAATGATAAGATAAAAGATTTACTTGTTATTGGTAAAAGATTAAATTTAACAGATGAACAGAAAGAGATATTAAAGGATATGATTAAAGAGGAAAATAGTAGAAAAGTCAAATTCTTAAATCAGTTTGAATTTAGGTTTTTAGTAAAAAAATTGGACTTAACAGAAGAAGAGACATCAAAACTTAAGGATTTATTTATAAA
>JAAYUH010000245.1 GCA_012517755.1 bacterium
ACCATTTGTTTGTGGTTCAACAGCATTAATAAAACAACTCAACCCTGATTGGACTCCTGAAGATGTAAAAGCATCTTTAATGAATAATGCTTTTATTTTAATTAATCCAAATAATAACCTTCCATTTACCTGGACAGATCAAGGTTCAGGTAGAGTTGATTTATATGCTACAGCCACAACTCCTCTTTTGATAAAACCATACTCAATTTTTATAATGGAAAATGAGGGAAAAGTTGATATTAAAATAAAAAATTTATTGGATAATGATTTAGAGGTTAAAGTTACATCAAATTTAATATCCCAAGTATCTGGCATAATATTTGACTTTCTTGATAAAGAAGAAGTTTTCACTGTTAAAGCTAATGATGAATTAGTTATTCCATTCAATTATAAAGTTGATGATAAAACTCCAGAAGGATACTATGATGCAGTAATTTATTTTAGAACAAATGATAGAACTTTACATATTCCAATAGTTGTAAAGAAGGGAATTCCTAAAGTTCCAACAAAAATTTTAGATGATATTTCAATTGACCCAAGAAAAATATCTCCAAATGGTGACGGAATAGAAGATACAATAAAATTTCATTTTAAATTAAATTTTGGTGAAAAGGGTCTTTTTAATGAACAAGCATATAGAAGTAGAATTGGAGGAGTTATAATTGATATTCTTGATGAAAAAGGGACAACAAAATTAGGAACAATTTATAAGAAAGTTTTGATGAACGGAGTTTATGATTTTATCTGGGATGGTAGAGATTTTGAAGGAAAATTCTTCTTATGTGATGGAAGATATCAATACAAAATTTATTGTATTACAATTCAATCTGGTGATCAATTACAATTAGTTGAAGAGGGAGCAGAAGTTGGATTCTTTATAGTTGATGAAAATATTTTTCTTTGTACAAAAATTGAGACAAGAGATTCAGTTGCGAAAAACACTGGATTCCTTTTTGATGTTGGAGTTAAAGCTGCACCAGATTTAAAAATTGTAAATTCAGAACTTACTTTTGATCCAGAATATTTAGAGGTTATTGATGTTTTACCAGGTGATTTTCTAAAAGAAGGAGATAGTGAGGTTAGGGTTGAATATGAAGTTGATAAAGAATATGGGAAAATAAAAGTTAAGGTTACAAGAGTTAATGAAAAAGGAGTAACTGGTGAAGGAACTGTTTTTAGAATTAAATTTAAAGCCATAAAAGATGGTGGAACAAGGGTCGCTATCTCAAGTTTTGTCGGTTTTGATTCGCAGAATAGACCTCTTGATTTTCTTTTAATTGAAAAGGTCATAAAAATTACACTACTTATGGGCGATATAAATGATGATGGAAAAGTAGATTCAGATGATTTAATAATTTTTGCAAAATCTTTTGGAACTAAAATTGGAGATTCTGATTACAATGAAAAGTGTGATTTTAATGGTGATGGTAAAGTTGATGCAGAAGATTTACTTCTTTTAGCTAAAAATTTTGGAACTCAAGCCCCTTAAATTATCTAAGAAGCCAAAAAGGGAGGTTCAAACCTCCCTTTTTTTATTTGGTTAACAATGAGACTGTCTCATTGTTAACCTTGAAAGAAGTGTCTTTTTATCGCTATTTCTAAAATTTTTAATATAAAATTATCATAGGAGAATCCAACTTTTTCTGCCATTTTTAAAATATCGGAATATCCTGGTACAAGAAGTGGTAAAGAATTTATTTCAAGAATATAATATTCACCATCTTTTACTCTTAAATCAATTCTTGCATAATCTCTTAGTCCAAGTGCTTTGTAGGAACATTTAACTCCTCTTTTAATTTTTTCTTCAACCTCTTTATTAATTCTTGCAGGGCAGTAATATTTTATTTTATTTTCTCCTATCTCATTTTTTACTCTATATGAATAGAACCTTTCAACTCCTTCTGGAAGTGATGAGAAATCTATTTCAAGTAGAGGAAGAATTGTAATTTCTTCATCATTACCAATTACACCACAACTTAATTCAATTCCATCAATATATTCTTCAACTAATGCAGGCTCTTTAAAATCTTTGTGTATTTTTTCAACTTCTCTTTTCAAACTTTCTAAATCCCATACAACTGAATTTTTAGTTAAACCCAATGCGCTACCTTCTCTTACTGGCTTTATTATCAAAGGATAATTTAAATTCAAATCATTTTCTATATTTTCATTCTCCTTGATATGCGTAAATCTTGATGTTGGAATATTATAAAAAGACAGGATAAGTTTTGTTATAAATTTATCTAAACAGATAGTATGAGTGAAAGCTGAAGAACCCGTATATGGAATATTAAATAAGTCAAGAATAGCTGGCATATGAATTTGTCTTCCTTCTTTTCCACCACTTGTTGATAAATTAAATACAAAGTCAACTTTTTTAATATTTACAAAAAAATTTTCATCAAAAGGAACTTTTATAACTTCATATTTTTTGTTAATTGCATTAAATACTGCATCAACCATTAAACTTTTATTTTTGTCTAAATTTTTATCATGAACAACCCCAATTTTTTTTATCTCCATAAAATTTTCCTCAGATGTTAAAAAAGGGTCACTCCCTAATTTAACATTTTTAATCTCTCTTTTTCTTTTAAAATTTTTCCATTCTCATCTACTGCATAATTTGCACCATTTATAACTTCACATCTAATTTCCCCTTTTGCAACAGAAAATCCAGTTAGACCAGGAGCATCAAGAATACCAAGTTTTACTGCATTATATAGAGTTTCTGGATCAATCAATGGATCATCTTTATCTTTTCCAATCTCTTTTATTTTTTCAATTAAATACAAAGATTCGTTCTTTATTTCATCAACTCTATTTCTAATATCTTTATCCTGAATAAAATCAGGAAGGCCAGTTTCAGCAAGAAGATATGCTTTTTTTACCATCTTCACACTTTCTAAAATTTCCTTACTCGTTGCTCTTTTTATAGCTTCTGTATAAGCCACAACATGTATTATATGAGGTTTAAGGTATGAACCATAAAACATAGATGAAACAAGTTGCCCCATAGCTTGATAAGGATCAGATGGATAGGAAAGTAAACCAGTTCTTATCATTCTGTATGTTTTAAAATTTTCATCTTCTAAACTTTCTACAAGTTCCATTCTTGCTAAACTTTTTGCAATATCCATTTTTGGAGATAAATTTGGAGGTGTATTTAACATATATTGTTGTATATAATGCTTTACTCCTAATTTTTTTGCAATGTATGCTACAAGGTATGAATCGAAAACAGCAAGAGTATCATGAGCATTTCTTAACTCCCATTGATGAGAGTCATTTACCTCTACTGGAACACCATTTTCTCCATTCCATTTTATACCCTCCATATTTTCTTTTATAGCAGAAAGAAGTTCTCTATCGCTTCTTCTATCTAAATCTGAATACCAAAAAATTGGAATTGCAGCCCATGCATTATTTAATGTTTCTTTAAGTACTTTTGAAAATTTAACCATATCTCTTGTTCCTGAATAACATCTCATCAAAGGAAAATTACCTCTTCTTGATGCTTCATAAAGTTTTTTAAAATCTTCTTCACTTCTTATTGGAGCACCACCAGCACCTGACAGTTTCTCATCCATTTTTTCCTTTTCAAAAAAGTAACTCTGACAGTTTTGATCTGGAGCAATTGAAATAATATCAAGAAGTTTACTTTCTGATAGTTTTTTAACCTCTTCTATTGTCTCTTCCATTGTTTGGAGACCAATGTGGTGCCTTATTAAGGCATATGGCTCTTTGAATTTTATCCTATCAGGAAGATTTTGTGGGAACTCCTTCTCTTCAATTTTACTGCCTCCTCCTTTTATAAAATTCAAAACATCTTCTACCTCTTCACTACCATCAAAAACCTTTTCAAATATTTTGTAATTTTTTGCAACTTTACCAGTCTCTATTGTTCCTCCAAAGACAAATTTTAAACCTTTTTTATCAATTTTATTCAATTTTTCTATAAATTCATCAAGTAAATTTTTTAATGGTTCTTCGCCAAGTCGATAACTTATAGCTACCAAATCTGGATTTACTTCAACAATCGCACCAATAAGTTTTTCTATTGGGACAGCACCTCCGAGATAAACAATTTCATACCCCTCTTTTTTTGCAAGATTTAAAAAATTTAGAAGCCCTGCAACATGTATATCATTTCCTATTGATGCCCCAACAATTTTTTTACTCATCACCCTCCTCCAGAAGTTTTAAAATCTCCTCAATTTTTTTACCTTTAAGACCTAAAGATTCAACAGTCCTACCTTCTTTAAAATAGTCCTTTTCCATCATAACATTAGCTAAATTAATAACTGAATCTATTACTGGTGTTTGAACTCCAAACTCTTTACCAAATGATGATATTGGAACCAGACTCATTGGAACATCTTCTGTTATATATCTATTATCAATACTTGGTGGAGCAAGAATACCTTGATAGCCACTGTTATTATGAATTGCTTCATATAGATTTTTCCCTGTTACATCATAAGCATATTTTAACCAGTTTACAGATGTCAGAGGCTCAGCACCAAAAATTTTCATAACATTACATCTTTCCTCATCCACTTTTTCAAGAACTTTTGCAACAGAACTCGATATTCCTTCAAGGTAAAATTCGAATTTACCTGCAGTTAATTCAATTCTTGCTGCATTCAATAAAAGGGTCGCTGGATGAAAGACTGCTCCAATATTATTAAAACTTGTATAAATTATGTTATCTGCAAGTTCAAATTCTGGCATAACCTCTTTCATAATTTCTTTAAGTTCACCATTTCTTTTAGAAGGTAGTGCTGCAATTGGCACAGCATTTTTGATTCTAAATATTTTTACAACTCCAGGATTTGACATTCTTGATGCAAAGATAAGGGTTTGTGCTTCAGCTATAATTACATCTTTTTTTACTCCCTTACTTTTAAATATATTTTTAAACTCAAGCACTCCTCCTGTTCTTCCTGGATTAAGTAAAATTATTTGACCATCCTCAACAACTGGGGCCATTTTTTCTGCGATTTGCCTATGAGCAAAAGCTGGAACAACAACCATCAATAATTTTCTTCCCTTCATCGCCTCTTCTAAGTTTGTTGTTGCAAAAGATATATCATACACTCCTTTTACTTCACCTTCAAGTTTTATTCTTCTATTTTCTATAATTGGTGCAATTCTCCAACTGCTTCTGTTGAAAAGAGATGTATCAAAACCTTTCATTGCAAAGTATGCAGCAAATGCTTGTCCTCCATTTCCTGCTCCTATAACGCAAATATTAACCATAAATCCACCTCCTCTTTTTGGTTTTTTCTAATTATACCACCCAATTAGTTTACAAAAACAGACAGCCTACTTTTGTAAACTATTTTTAAAATAAAAAAAACTGAATTAGATTTTCTTCGAAAAGTTGTGTTAAATTATCTTTTGTTAAGATATCATTAACTTCTCCATCTTTTAAAATTCCACCATTTTTTAACAAAACAACCCTATCTGAAATATATTTTATTGATTCTAAATCATGAAAAATAGAAATTATTGTTTTATCTATTTTTTTAATCTCCTTAAGTAGTTCCAAAATTTTTGATTTATATTTTAAATCAAGATGTGTCAAAGGTTCATCAAGAACTATTATTTCGCTTTCCTGAATAAAAGTTCTTATTAAAGTAATAAGTTGCTTCTCGCCCTCAGAGAGAAATTGAAAATTTTGATCTTTAAGATGCATAACTCCCATTTTTTCCATCCAGTTTAAAACAATTTCCCTATCCTCTTTTCTTATAAAACCATTAATATATGGAACCCTACCAAGGAT
>JAAYUH010000027.1 GCA_012517755.1 bacterium
CACATTTCTACCTTCATCTGGTGTTATTGTTGATTGAATATCTGCTGATGTTAATTTTGATATTAAAGCATTCAATGTATGATTAACAGTTGCCTCTCTTGTATCAGATTCAACATATTTTGTGTTCATCTGTGCTCTGAATCTAAATCCTTTAAAAACTTTTCTCAATAAATTTGCATATGGTAAATCTAACCTTAAAGATGGAAATGGTGCTGCATTAGGCGGAACTGTTGAAAGTGCAATATACTCTTTTTTCATTCCAATTTTTATTGAAAATAGAGAATTTATTGCATGTTGAACAAGAAGTTCTGGCATAACTTTATAACCATATTTTGCTGTTGCATTAGCATTATGTGCTCCGTCAATTTGCATCATATTGAAGGAAGACATAATTTTTTTACTCACACCTGCATCAACAAAAGATCTAACTGGATTAATATTTCTATATAAGATGTTATATTGAGGGTCTTGATGTGCACCATTGACACCCTCTTCTGCAAAAAGGACTGCAATTTCAGGACCAGCAATTCCTGAAACATATGAGTGAAAATTAATTTCTCTTCCAACCTCTTCTTCAATCATATCAAGTGCTTTTCTTGTCGCCCTTATCTGTTTTCTTGTTATTGGAATTCCTCCAACACCTTCTGGAGTTCCTTCGATTAATCCATCAAAATGGCTTTGTCCTAAAGTTCTTATTACCATAATGTGGTCTGCACCATGCCATGCTGCCATTCTCATTCTTCTTATATCATCTTCAAATCTACCAGATGCAATTTCAACAGTAATTGTTATATCTGGTTGTGGATCAATATAATCCATCTGCCTACTTGCAGGAAGAGGTATAGAATTTTTTAATGGTTCACTTATCTCGAAATATTCAACACCACCAATTTTTTGTTTCTCAACTTTTTTTCTGAATGTCCATCCATGCCTTTTGGGTTTATAATTTTTTAAATCTTTTAAAATCTCATTAATATTTATCTTTTTATCTGGTATTAGCATTTTGGTTTCTCCTGTAGAAGTTTACAATTTCTTCCCATCCAATTCCTTCTGATAAATCTTTGCCGGCTTCGAGATAATTTTTTTTCTTCAGTTCTGAATAAATCAAGACAACCTTTCCTGCACCATGAGGCAATAAATTATTTTCAACCATATATCTTACAATGTTTTTTGATTCAATGCTTGAAAATCCCATCCTTAAAAGGACACTTCTTTCAATAGAAGGGGATGTGTGAGTTTTTGAGAGTTCAACAAGTGGATCAACAATCTTCTCAGTTAACTGCCAAAAATAGTTAATCAGCTCTTCTTCACTCATATTTTTTAAATGTTCTCTTCTCTTTTGAAAGTCATCCTCTCTAACCATTTATCTTAACTCCTTTCTCATATAAGAATCTTTCAACAAAATCACTTTCAACTTCATTTACCTCTTGTTTTAAAAAATTTAGATCATCTTTTGTGATTTCCTGAATATTTTCTATATTATGCTTTAAATAAGATATTTTAAGTTCATTCATATTCAGCTCTTCATATCTTAAATTTTCTACATCTTCTGGTATGACAATTCTTTTTCCAGGTATGTTATCATTTGGATCTCCTTTTATAACCTCAACCCCCATCTCTCTTGCAAAAGTTAATTGAGCATAAGGATGTTTACCTGCTCCAGTATATTCAGTTTCTTGAACAACAATTATCTTATCATCAGGTAGTTTTGTAGCAAATGGTATTGCAGCAGAAAGAGCCGTATTTCCAGCTGGTCCTCTTTCAAGACCTTCAATTTGAGCAAGAAGTATGGTTGTGTAAAAAACTTCTCCTTGAGATACAAGAAAATAATCATCAATATATCTTAAAGCTCTTGCAGCATTTCTTGGAACATCTGTTCTGTCTGGTTTTACTAAAAAAGGAACACCAAATCCTGTGTGCCCTGTTGTAAATGATTTTCTATTGAAATCTCTATCACTTGCCATATGAAGACCTCTTAAATCAACAGATACTCCGATAACTTTTGTATCTTTGGCTCCTACTGAAATTAAACCTCTTTTAGTTCCTGTAATGTTACCACCACCTGCATGGGTTGTAAGAACATAATCTGGAAATTTTCCATATTTTTCTTTTACATCATTAGCTATTTCATAACCAAGAGTTTCTATTCCTTTTATAGCAAATGGAGTATAAAGAGATGCATTAAAATAGCCAGTTTCATTTAATATTATAAGTGTCCAGTAAAAGAGTTCTGGGCCAACTGTCATCTGCCAAACTTCTGCTCCATATGCTTCACAGGCTCTTCCCTTTTCAAGTATTTCAGGTTGACCAATCCACTTAGAATCAAAAACTTCTTGAACTATTATCACTTTTAAATTCATCTGTGCAGCTTGTGATGCTACTGCTGCTCCATAATTTCCACTTGTTTCTGCAACTACTCCTTCATAACCAAGTTTTTTTGCATGAAAGATGGAAAGAGATGCTCTTCTTGATTTAAAAGAGCCAGATGCATTGTTTGCTTCATCTTTAAGTAAAATTTTTGCACCAAAGCCAGGTTTTGATAATTTTTTTACAATTTTATTTATGTTTTCAAGTTCATACAGAGGAGTTCCACCAACTTTATACTCTCTTTGAATTTTTATAATTTCATTTATATTGTATGGAACCAAGTTCATCAACGATTCATAATCAAAAGATATATTTTTCATCTCAAATTTATCATAATCCACTCCAGCAAGAGACCTTTTCATTATTTCACTACTTTTTTTTAGAAATTCTTCAACCTTACCCATAACTACTCCTTAAAATATTTTTCCCTTATCTTTTTTCCAATATCAATTAATTCTCTTATTGGCTCTCCAAAATTATGTTCATATTTCCCAACTTTATTAAGAAGGATACCTTTTATTTTTCTTCCAATGGGAGTTTCTATTGTTACTTCATCTCCGATATTTGAATCTGAAGTTAGATATCCTCTTATTTTTCCTTCATAAGGCAAATTTTTTGTATCATTAGGAAGGTTTTCTGCTCTTTCATCTTTATTCAAAGCAACTATTTTAATTTCAACATAATCACCTTTTTTGACCATAAGCCCTCCTTTTATATTTCTCATACCAAATTGAAATTATATTTTATCTACCTTCTTTTGTCAAATATAGGTTGTTGCAAAGTGATATATTCAATTATGGTTAAAGGGTGATTATTTCATTTTAATGAATTAAGATGGATAATTACTGATAAAAATAGTGGATTCCCGTTTTCACGGGAATGACAAAAAAATTATTGATGGTGATACTGGATTCCCATTTACACGGGAATGACAAATAGTAGGGATTGTTAATGATTGACAAAATAGAAGAACTGGATTCCCGTTTTCACGGGAATGACAGAATGTTAACACTGGATTCCCATTTACACGGGAATGACAAATAGTAGGGATTGTTAATGATTGACAAAATAGAAGAACTGGATTCCCGTTTTCACGGGAATGACAGAATGGTAACACTGGATTCCCGTTTTCATGGGAATAATAAATAGAGGGTTCTTCACTAATTGACAAGATAAAAATAGTGGATTCCCGTTTTCACGGGAATGACAGAATAGGGGCTCTTCAACAATTTCAATATAAAATACTTGACTAATTTATATGATATTAGTAAAATTATTCAAGTAACTATTTCAAAGAGAATAGGAGGTGGGCAGAAATTAAAAAACTTTTTTAAAAAAAACAAAAGGAGGTAAGAATG
>JAAYUH010000028.1 GCA_012517755.1 bacterium
AGAAAAAAGAAGAAATTAAAGTTACCTTTATATTCAAGCAAAGTTTCTGCAGGATTTCCTTCTCCTGCAGATGATTTTATTGATAAAATTCTTGATTTGAATGATTTGGTTATTAAACATCCACAAGCAACATTTTTTGTTAGAGTTTCAGGAAACTCAATGATAAATGCAGGGATAAAAGACGGAGATATTTTAGTCATTGATAAATCACTTGAACCAGTTGAGGGAAAAATTGTAATAGCAAATGTTGATGGTGAGTTTGTTTTAAAAAGAATAAGAAAAAAAGGTGGAAAGTTATACCTTTACCCAGAAAATTCAGATTTTAATCCAATAGAGATAAAAGAGGGAATGGAGTGCGAAATCTGGGGAGTAGTAACCTATGTTATCCACACCATTCTTTAAAATGAGACAAAGGTGCCTGACACCAAAGTCTCATAAAATAAAAAGGATATAGATGGGAAGACCAAGAAGGATTAATATAGAAAATGGCATATTTCATATAATTGCAAAAAGTGTAGAGGAAACAAAATTATTTAATGATGAAGAAGAGAGAAAATATTTTGTAAAGATTTTAGAACAAGAAAAATATAAATTTAAGATAAATATTTATGCCTATTGTTTAATGAGTAATCATTATCATTTATTAATAAAAACTAATGAACCAAACCTATCCGATTTTATTAAAAATTTAAATTATAGATACGCACAATTTTATAATTATAAAAATTTTAGAAGAGGGCATCTTTTTATGGATAGATTTAAAAGTTTTTTTATTGATAAAGAAGGATATTTATTGAATGTCTCAAGATATATTCATTTAAACCCATTAGAAGCAAATATAGTACAAAAACCAGAAAATTATAAATGGAACAGTTATAATGTCTACTTTTATGATTTAAAAAATAATATAATAGATAAAAATGAATTTTATGAATTATTATCTATTGATAAAGAATATTATATTGAATATGTTAATGAATTTATAAATTTATATTACTTTGATAATGATTTTACAAATGATAATTTTATTTCTAAAAATAATAAATTAATAGATCACTATTTTAGTGATAAAATTCCAGATAAAAAACTTTTAAGAGATTTAATGATATATTATTTAATTAATAGAAATTATCCTATTGTAGAAATAATTTCATATTTTAATGTTTCAAAGGCACAAATTTATAGAACATTTCAAAAGGTTAAACTTATGATAAAAAAAGATCCCACAATTACAAAATTTTATAATGAAATTGAAAAAAAGTCACTTATTTATCAAGAATGAGACAAAGGTGCCTGACACCAAAGTCTCATTTTGGGAGAATATATGAAGAGGAGAGTTTTTGCTCTTGTTGATTGTGACAATTTTTATGTATCCTGTGAAAGAGTTTTCAATCCAAAACTAAGAGGTAAGCCAACTGTTGTCCTCTCAAATAATGATGGTTGTATAATATCAAGGTCAAATGAGGTAAAAGAGATTGGAATACCAATGGGTGCTCCAATTTTCAAATATGAAGATTATGTGAAAAAATATAATATCGAAGTTTTATCTTCAAATTTTACTCTTTATGGAGATATGTCAAGAAGAGTAATGGAAATTTTAGAATCTATGTGCCCTGATATTGAAATATATTCAATTGATGAGGCCTTTTTATCTTTTGATTATTACAATTATCATAACATTGATGATTATATTAAAAATATAAGAGAAAAGGTGTTAAAATGGACAGGAATTCCAATTTCAATTGGAGTTGGAGAGACAAAGACACTTGCTAAAATCGCTACAAAAATTGCAAAAAAAAGAAAAGAGACGAAAGGCACATTTAACATAATAGGTAGAGACGATATTGATGAAATTTTAAAAAAAATTGAAATAAGAGATATATGGGGAGTTGGTTCAAGTTTTGAAGAGTTTCTGAAAAAAAATGAAGTTTTTACTGCTTATGATTATAAATATTTACCATTTGATTGGGTAAAAAAACATCTTAAAACTGTTGGTTTAAGAATTTTTTTAGAACTAAATGGAACACCCTGTATTGAAATGGAGTTTTATGAAAAACCTAAAAAAACAATCTGCACCTCAAGATCATTTGGTAAAGATCTTGAAGATTTTAAGGATTTGAAAGAGGCAATTTCAACCTTTATCACAATTTCGAGTGAAAAATTAAGAAAGCAGAAATCATTGGCA
>JAAYUH010000029.1 GCA_012517755.1 bacterium
CCAATATAACTATAATCATTCATATATGACCTCCTGTCATTAAGTTAAATTATAACAAAAATTATTTTGAATTAATAATAATTTACAATTGCTTGTAAATTATTTACAATTTTTTTTAAATCTGTGGGAGTTTTTCTTGGATCTGGTTTTAAAAGTAAAAACAATACATTTGTTTCTCTTGTATATCCAAGATGTTTTATGTTTTTAAAATCTATTGATCTTTTTACTAATTTTTCAAGAGCTCCTATATCATCTTTATTTTTATAAAAAATATAAAATTTATTATTATCATAATTTACAATTTCTTTTTTATAAGTTTTTATATCTTCTAATGGTGGTCCAGGAAAATAAAAGTTTGTTTTAATAATATGAGCATCATAACCCAATTTCTGCTTTAATCTTATTATTACATACAATCTATCATGCTTTCTTGTAATTAAAGATATTGGTAAATACAATAAACTCTGTCTTGGAAGAAGAGTTAAAGACATTTGTATCTGATTTATAAAATCATCATCTATTTCATATTGAACTTTAAAACCAACATATCCACCTATCCAAGTATATAATTGATCTTTTGGTTTTAAATTATCTTCAAACCCCTTTATATAATATCTCATTAAAGTTATGTTTAACTTTCTACCTTGAAAAAATTGTAAAGATACAACTCCTCCAATAATGAGGATAATTAAAATTATTTCTCCTTGTGACATTTAAAAATCTTCCTTTCCGCTTAAAACTATTACTTCTGTGAAACCTTCTTGATTTAATAAATCGACAATTTTTTTTGCAAGAGAGTTCATAAGATAAGTTGAAATAAAAATATAACTTGGCGAAAAATATTCAGGATACAACCTTTTTAATCTTATAATTATTCTTGTAAAATCAATTTCAATCTCCTGAATAAAATCACCAGTTATTAAATCAAGACCAGTTGTTGGCTCTTGAATTTTTGATAAAATTTTTTTAATTCTTTTAATTAAATCTTCGTCGCCTTTTGTTTTCATACTAATATATAATTATCATAAAATTTAAGTAAATCTTCAATACCTCTTGGTGATTGTGAAAGTAATGGAATATCTTTAATATTGATATTTTTTATCTCATCTTTCATTTTTCCAATCACTCTTTCCTGTTCAATTAGTTTACCCTTTATAACTTCAGGAGGATTATCAAAAATCAAATATTTATTTAAGTAAATTTCATTTACTTTTATATTAAATTTATTCAAAGATTCTATTATTCTTTTTGTCTCAAAAAGTGCTAAATCTTCTGGTAAAGTAACTATATTTATTTTTGTTAAATCTGATTGAAAGAGTTTCATTAAATTCTCCATTTCTTTACCATAATTTACAAGTTCTATCATTATTTGGTCTTCTTTTTCATCTGCAGTTAAAGTTATAACTTCATCTCCTATGATAGCTTCGGTTTTTCCTTTAACATTTTCAACCATTTTTCTTTTATCAAGAATTTTTCTTCTTATATCCATCAATCTTTTTGTCCACATCAAAGTTAATTTTGGTAGTGCAAGAACTCTTGTCGTTATACCAGTTGGTGGTGTATCAAATATTAAAGCATCGAATTCATTCATATTTAAAAATTTTTTAATTGATTCAAGAACAGCATACTCTTCTATTCCAGGAGAATATCTTAAAATATCAAAATATCTATCAAGATTAAAACTTGCAAGATATTTATAAGTATTTCTTAAATTTGTTGAAAGATCATTTAAGTATTCTTTAATCATTTTTTCTAAATCTACTTCAACAGCAGATAGATTTTCTGTCAATTTTTTTATATTATTCGATAGTTCAATGTCAAATGCATCACCAAGATTATGTGCAGGGTCAAGAGATGCGATCAAAAAATTTCTATTTTTATTATAATATGCTATACCAATGCTAAAACTTGCTGAAATTGTAGTCTTCCCTGTCCCTCCTTTACCAAGATAAAAATAGATTTCCATATAATATATTTAATCTATGTTAAATATTCCCGCTATTTCAGCAAGATTATCATCAAGGTTTTTGCTTCTTGCTATCATAACATATACTTCTCTTTGCATATAAGGCAAAATTCTTAAAATAATACCAGTTGGTGGAGATGGTATGCCTGCAAAAGCACCCATTGTAAGCAATGCAAAAATATTTTCTGTTTCTATTAACTCTTTTTCAATACGGGAGGTCGAAACCTCCCTTAAACCTATATCTAAACCTTTAAATATTTTTTTCAGGAGGTCAAAGAGTTTTTTCATAAATTTTTATTTAGTCTCGGCCTCAGGTAATGGACCTTTTCTCCATCCACTTAAGAAATCAGCAACAAGTATGAAGTTTAGAATTAGCATTATTACTGTAAATCCTCCAAGCATATATTTGTTGAATGCAACTGCAATAGATGGAATAACAACAAATAGATACCATATTAATCCTATTGTAACAGTTATCCATAAGAATAGAGCAGGAATAAGAACTGCCATTTGCCAAGCAGGTTTTGCTTTTTGGACTCTTTTAACCCATATTGCTGCAGTTATCATTGCAATTGCTGCGAGTAATTGGTTTGCACCAGCAAACCCTGGCCAAAGAATATTATAACTACCCCACCAGATTAGAAGAAGCGCTAAAAGATCAGCAATGATTGAAGCTACCCATTTATCAGAAATAAACTTATATAATCCCTCACTAACACCTTTAATAGGTTCCCAAATTTCACTCCAAGCATATCTTGCAAGTCTTACTGCAGTATCAAGAGTTGTTAATACAAATGCTGATACCCACAATCCAGCAAAAGTTGTACCAATATTTTCTGGTAATCCAACTGCTGTTGTCATTTTACCAAACGATTTTGTAAATATACCAGTAGCGCCACCTACACTATTTGACGCTCCAGCATATTTATTTGCAAGATACGTTTTATCTGTCATTAAAAGATTCATATCTATACCCATTTCAGCTAATTTCCCAGAGGCTCCTTGTAAAACTTGCATACCAAATGCTGCAATTGAAGTAATGACTAAGGTTGCTAAGAAACCTTCAGTAAACATACTTCCATAACCTATAAAAAGTCCTGATAACTCACTATCAAGTTGTTTTGAAGTTGTACCTGTTGCGACAAGAGAGTGGAAGCCAGACAAAGCACCACAAGCAATAACAAGTGGAACTGTAGGCCAGAATGGTGATGGTTTTCCTCCAACTGTTGCTGCACTGAAAATTGTAAATGTTGGCCAGTTAAATCCTCCGAATGCAAAAACTGCAGCAACAAGACCTAATATTAATCCTGCCCATAAAATATATGCATTAAGATAATCTCTTGGTTGTAAAAGTATCCAAACAGGAAGTGATGATGCAATAACAGAATAAATTGCTAAAACAATATACCAAGTATGTGCATCTGTTATTTTGATAAAAGGAAAGGCATAACCAATATATATGCTAAGCACTAATAGTATAACACCAATTATTGAAGCAACTGAAAATGAAAGTTTTGTCCTATAAAGAAGAACTCCTTCGATTAAGGCTACAAAGATAAATAAAATTGCTGCTGTTCCTATTGATGCATTAGTTGTTGCAAGTCCTGAAAATACTCCCATAAAAGCAGCTATTATCAAAAGAAGAGTAAAATAGATAAAAATTTCGAAAGTGTATTTTGTTCTTGCTGACATTAATTTTCCTGAAACCCATTGAATTGATTTTCCATCATATCTAACAGAAGCCATTAAAGCAAGGTAATCATGAACACTTCCAATAAAAAGATTACCAAGCCAAACCCATAAAAGTCCAGGTAACCAACCCCATGCCATAGCAATAGCAGGACCTGTTATTGGACCAGCACCAGCAATTGATGCAAAATGGTGTCCATACAAAACAAATGGTTTTGCAGGTACATAGTCAATATTGTCTCTTAGTTTAACTGCTGGTGTAGGTCTATTTGGATCAGGTTTTACTACCTCTTTTTCTAACCTTTTACCATAAACAAAATAGAAAAATAGATAAAATGCTGCCCCAAGTATTGCTATTAAAGCAGTCATTTTTTTACCTCCTTCTTAAAATTTTTAAGGTTTATAAAATTTTCAAAGAGCATAACTCTTTGACCTCCAAAAATATTATATCACTTTTTTAAATTTCTTCAAAAATTTCAGGTAAATCATTTTCAAAAAGTATAGCATCAAAAGGTTTTAAAAATTTTTTTAAGAACTCATTTGCCTCATAAAAATTTTTAAAAATAAAAATATTTTCTTTTATAAAATTTTTTTCTATTAATCCTTCATAAATTGGATTAGTTCTTTTACCGCCAACAAGAAAAACATAGTCAACTTTGTCTATCATATATTCTCCAAGTTTTTTATTTTCTTCAAACTCTTTTTTTCCTAAATCTATAAAACCAGGTGTTATTATGATTTTTCTTCCATTATTATATGTTGATAATAAATCTATCGCCATTCTTGCCCCAATTGGATTTGAGTTGTAAGCATCATCAATTACTAAAATATTTCCTCTATCTATAACATTCAATCTGTGTGGAGGTGGCTCAAGATTTTTTATAAACTCTGAAATTTCATTTAGAGAAAGCCCCATATTATAAGCAACAAAGGATGCAATTAATATATTTCTTAAATTTTCCTTTCCAATTATTTTTGTTTCACAAAGAATCACTTCATCTTTATAAAAAAGTTTAAATTTTGAACCAGATAAATTTGTTTCAACTATTTTTCCATAAAAATCTAACTCTTTTTCAATAGAACATTTCTTAATTTTTTCATCAGAATATTTTGATAAAAAATCATTATCACCATTCAACACAATCAACTCACAATTTTTATAATTAATTGAGTAGTTGATAAAATAATCTATCTCTTTATATATTTTTTCTTCTTTACCAAACTCTTCAAGATGTTGAATTCCAACTGATGTAACAACAGAGATATTTGGTTTTATTAATTTTAACAATCTTTTAAAACCGCCAACCTCATTTTCTGCAAGTTCAACAATAAATATTTTATCATCCTCTTTTAAATCATTTCTTATCACTTTTGTTAATCCCATTGCTGTGTTATAACTTTCTGGAGTCATAAAGGTATTAAGTTTTTTCTTAAGCATCTGATTAATAAAAAATTTTGTACTTGTTTTTCCATAACTACCTGTTATAGCAATTATAAATGGATTTAACTTCTCTATTTTCTTAATAGCGTCATTAAAATAGTAGTTGTTTATCAATTTTTCAAAAGGTAAGATAATTATATTTAATAAAAAAACAATTATTGGAAGAATATATAGATAGATTGATATTGATAGATAAATATAATCTGGGATAAGTAGATATATTAAAAAGACAAATAATATAAAAACA
>JAAYUH010000030.1 GCA_012517755.1 bacterium
CTTTATATTAATAGTTAAGGTTCCTGGTTTAAGTGCCATTGAAAAATCGGCTATAGGTCTGTGGTGAACTCTAAGTACAAGTTGATTTTCTCCACTACTCCACATTGAATATAATCCTAAAGGAATTCTAGCTGAAGTATCATCTTTTGCTTGATAACTTATTTTATACTCTCCAGTTTTATTAAATTGAGTTATAGGTGTATCAATCCATTGATTATTATTGTCAATATAACCAGAATTATTTTCATAAATTGTTGGATCATGATCATATCTCCACCTTTCAACAGGTGTTCCATCTGAATTTTTAGCCTGTGAATCATTTTCTGCATCACTGTAAGTCTTATTATAAGTTAAAGTTTCATCAGTGCACATATAGTTTATCTCGCCTAACAAGGCATCCTGGGTATATCTTGACTTTATATCATCAAGAGCATTTTGAATTTGACCTTCATCAAAAAGTTTTCCTCCATCAAGAGAACTTCCTATGAGCTGCCTTATTGTGAGCGTTTGATTACTTCCTGCTTGTGAAAGCTTATAATCATAATTAGAACTAGGTGTTACAGCATAGCTGGTAAAGTTATTTTTCAATAAATAATTCATAAAGGAATTATCTAAATCTCCAAAGCCAAAATAGTTACCATCTCCATTTTGAATACTGTTTCCTGTTCCATCAGATACATAAATAAGATATTTATCACTATTAGCATTAAAGGATTTATTTTTTACTGCATCTACATTAACCGCATTTACTGGAAGTGCATCTGTCGTAGTTCCTGAAATTGTTCCTGTGTAAGTTTGAGTGTAGGTTGTAGTTGTAACAGTGTATCCAGGATGTGTTACATCTCCATCATACACAACATCATAAGTAACCCAATCAGTATATGGTGCTGGTGGTGACCCTCCTCCAATATTAACAGCATCAGCAGAAACACAAGGGACTTGACCATCCGGTACACTTAAATAAGGTGGATGTTGAGGAGATCCACTCATAGTTATAGTACCATCTTCATTGTGAGTATAGTATATTGTAAAATTCTGTTCAACATGATAGTGCTGCGTATAAGGTGGATAATAATAACTTCTTGTAGCGTGCGTGTACCCACCTAAAGCGCTTAAATTACCGCTAAGTCCATTTTCATAATAATTATAGGTTGATGGCGGTACCTGATCTACAAAAGTTTCATTTACAGTTACATTCTTGCTTTTAAACGAAGTATAATTATATGTCCCTACTTGCTTATTTGATGTTATAACATCAATATTTGCATTTACCCCACGTGAGGACATATCCGCCTTAAATGCATTTAACTTTGAGTTTAAGTCACTTAATTTCTGACCTGAGTAATCAGTTAAAATTTCAATATTTATTGGCTTAGAGTTTTTCACAGCAGCTATAGTTGCCGTTGGTGGAGTATTGTTTTCATGTTTCTTCTCTCCGTATACTACAAAACTCATAATAAATATCGATATCACTACCAATGTTGTACCCACTATAAGTTTCTTTTTTGATTTAAAATTTCTTTTCACTAATTTCACCTCCCTTATAAAATAAAAAGAGAACTGCACAAAAGTACAATTCCCTTAAAATAAATATTCTTTTAATTTACGCTGCCAAAGGTATTAGCCTGTTTTATATCATCGTTGGTTATAAGCTGTGGTATTGTTTCCTGTCCAAGGCTCTCTTGAACTATTTCTTCAAAATCAAAGTCACCACATGAAGTTGATTTAAATGTTACGCTTTTTAAGTTTCCACAGTTAATTTTATTTATATCAAGCTTTAATACATCATCATAGCTTCCTACATATCGCCAGTGAGGATTTAAACTGTCATTGACATAAGCATATTTGTGTCCATCTGAACCTATAGTAACAAGATTGCCATTGAGTGGCGTACTGTCAGGTACTTGTATTTTATATCTAGTATCTGAATCACCATTATAGTCAAGATCATACACGTACCATCTCTCTTTTTCTGATACTACCTTCTTTATTCCATCCTCATTGTTTGTTATATTAATGAAACTGCCATCATTATCGCTGTCAAAACAAGCTATCCACATTTTTTTACCTATATTGTCATCACTAGAAGTACTGTTATCCGTTAAAACTGTGGTTCCCTGTGCAAGACCATTAGGACTTAAATCCTTTGGATCTCTATATCCTGTGTCACTGTCTAAATCAAGGTTAGCTGTTGGTGATAAGTCTGGAATTATATTTAAGTTTACAGAAAATGAACTTGAGTAACCTGCTGTATTGTATAAAGTACATTTTGCTGTATACTTTCCAGCCTTTTTAAATATTAAATTCATACTTTTTGAAGCTGTAGTGCTGTCTAATGATTTAACTATTGTACTTGAAGTAGGATTATTATCTACTGTAAGCTCATTACCGCTGCCATCAAAGAACTGCCATTTAGCTTTGCTCCAGTCTAAAGTATATCTCCCACTATTTGAACCACTTGAACTATATTTATCAACGTCAAGCGTTACTTTACGGTTTTCTTTTTCAGTTCCCGATTTATCTATAACAACATTAGGTATTGGAGGAACTACCTTTACAATTTTACTTGCAGACGC
>JAAYUH010000003.1 GCA_012517755.1 bacterium
AGACCTCTTGCAACAACAAGAGGGCCTGAAACTTTTGTTATTATTCCTTTTTTCATAATTTATTCTCCTTTTTCAAGGATATCAACTCCTATAGCTTTTTCTGATGATTTTTTGATATATTTATAATTAATTTCTTTTTTTATTCCTTTTGATGGTAAAAATATGACTATAGGTAAAAATTTTTTTTCGAGTTCTTCATACACTTTTAAAATATCATCTGAATACTCTTCTGAAATAATAATAATTGTGTAATCTCCACTTTTGTATGATTTAACAAAATTGTCAGCTATATTTTCACTAATAGTATCAAAATTATATGATTTTAAAAATATAGAAAAATCATCATCTCCTAAATACAATATTTTACCCATTAATTAATCTAAGCCTCCTTATTATTGAATCAGATGATTGATTATAAATTAAACCATTATAAATTATATTTAAGTTAGTATAATGAAAATCTTTTAATTTTAAATAAGAGAATGCTATTTCTGGTCCAAAAACAAAAAATTTAGATTCCTTTAATATTTTTATTGTATATTCGTCTTTTTTCTTATCAAAAAATGTTAAGAATTCTAAAAGCTCTTTTTCAATAAAATTTTTATATTTTGAATTTATAAATTCAATGAAATTTTCAGTAGTCTCTTTTTCAAAATTTTTAAATTTGTTATATGAAAAATTACCATTTGGGATAAAGAAAAATTTTGTTTCAAAATATTTATGCTTTAAAAAACTTTCTATATTGTGAAAATCAATCTCTGTTTTAATGAAATCAATAAGGAATGGTGAATATTTAAAAAGTTTTATCTCATTTTCAAATTTATCTTTAAGAAAAGATAATCTTTTTTCATCAGGTAAACCATTAACAACCTTATAATAGTTTCTTTCTATTTCAAAATATTCTATTATTGATTTTAAAGGTACCTTTTTTTCAAAAAAAGAAAGAGTATTCTCCCAATCTTTTTTTAATACTTCTTCAAAATTGGTTGTTTCATCTACTATATCATTATCTTTTTTAATCTGTTCTATAAAAATTTTTGGTGATACAGATAAATAACTTTTATAATGTTCAAGTTTTGGAAATTTATCAGTTAAAATTATAGATTTTGATGATAAATAGCACCAATCACTGTATTTAAGTTTCATCTTCTTCAAAAATCCTTTTTGAAATTTCAAGAACTTCTTTATCCCATATCTCTTTAAACTTATCTTTTAGTGTTATTCTTGATATAAAACCTTCTCCTTCAATATATGTCTCGTTGTCCTCAATAAATTTAATATTACCTTTTCCTAACTTTTTCTCTACATTTTGTATAATATCTTTTTTGAAAGATTCATCAAAAATAATTTTAAGACTATTTTTATCAAAATGAATATTTTCATTTCCTGTTTCAATTAACTTTAAAATCTCTTTTTTAAAAAATTTTCTTTTATCATTATCTGATAGATTATTCAATTTATCAGCTATATTGTTAAATAATTCATTCAAAATCTGATTTTTTCTGTTAAGTTCGATTAAATCAAGTTCAAGCTTTAACTCATTTTCTTTTTTCTCTATTAGTGTTTTTCTTTCTTTTTCTATTAATTCATTCCATTTTTTTTCAATATTTTTTAGTTCTTTATTTAATTCAATATTAATTTTTTCTATATATTCATCACTTTCTTCTTTTAACTTTTTTAATTCTTCCTCCCCCTCTTTTCTTATCTCCTCTATTACTTTATCAAAATTCATAGTCCAGCTGTCACAAATGATGTTACAAGTATTGCTGCAATAAGTGAGATAACAGCATATATCTCTACAAGACCTGGTAAAATAATAGCTCTTCCTGATTCCTCTTCTTTTTCAGAAACAAGATTAATTGAAGCGGCAGCAACTTTTCCCTGCCAGATAGCAGATATAAGCTCAACAAATCCCATTCCTAAACCAATAAAAAATAGTTGCATACCAGTATTAACTGGTATTTTTGGTATACCACCAAAAAGCCCTATCCTTGTTGCTATCCAGAATAGTTCAATAAAACCATAGAAACCTTGTGTACCAGGAAGTGCAGTTATAACAAATAGTTTTCCATAAAGATGTGGTTTCTCAGATAAAACTCCAGCTGTTTGCATTGTTGAGATACCAATTCCAATTGAAGAACCAATACCAGATAAACTTATTACTGCTGCCATTCCCAAAATAGCAAAAACTAATCCATAAACTTCTGACATATTAAATCTCCTTTCATTGATTTTTAATCACAATTCTTTCGCTTTTAAATTTAAATGGTGAAAATTTTCTACCACCATTTTCATAGAATCTGCCAAAGAACTCAAGAAAAATTAATCTTGTAGGATGAACAAACGATCCTAAAAGACCCATAAAAATATTTAAACCATGTCCAGCAAGTAGAATTAAAGGTATAATTAAAATACCAATAACTCCTTTACCAAACATTCTTGCTATGGTATTGATAATTACTCCTAAAACTGTTGTTGAAAATCCAAGAGCAAGCAATCTTGAATATGAAAGAATATCGCCAAGAGCAGATGAAAAACCATAAGAACTTACAATTCCATAAAGAGAAACAACACCTCCTATTAACTTTCCAATTATTGATTTTGAACTTCTTCCACCAGTTAAGACAATTAAAATTATTCCTGATAAGAAAATATATAAAAAAACTTTTGATAAAAATGGATTATTCATAAAAACTATATATAAAACTATTCCAACTAATGATATTACCCATGATATTTGATCAAAAATAGCATCAAGGATTTTCTTTTTTCTTATATTATCAAAAGCTTTAAGTAATATAGCAAAAATTTGAGTTACAAAACCTACTGCAAGAGAAAATATAAGCATCTTGATTAAACCTGGGGTTTCGCCAGGCTTTTCTTCTAAAAGATTTATTATTGCAAGATTCGGAAAAGAGAGTAAATCACCAGCCCAAGAATTAGTCAAAACTCCTACAATAGATGAAAAAACACCTAAAATCATAAAAAAATAAAAGAAATTTCTATCTTTTTCATGTACATTAAAAATATTTATTAGGAGCATACAACCAAAAATGAGTATTAGACCATAAATTACATCTCCAAAACAGAGAGAAAAAAATAAAATGAAAAAGGGGGTAAGAAATGGAGTAGGATCAAAATCAGAATATTTTGGATAACCATACATATTAACAAGCATTTCAAATGGTTTTACAAATTTATTGTTATTTAATGAAACTGGCACATTTTCTAAATCTTTTGGTTCTTCATAAAAAATATAAATTTTATCAAAATTTTCTTTAACCTTTTGCTCAAAGATTTTAATATCTTTTTCTTTAATATAACCTTTTATAAAAATTAAATATTTTGATTCAATAACTTTCTGTTTTGTTTCTTCTTCGTTTTTTTTGTCAAAATAAAATTCTTTTAATAATTTAAGATTGTCTAAATTTTTTGATTCCTTTTTTATTTCTGTCTCTATATCATCTAACATTTTTTGAAGTTCATCAATTTTTGATATCAAATTTTCATAGATTGTTTTTGGTTTACCTGAAAAATCTTTAAAATCATATTCATTGAAATCTATATTTTTTAACAATTCATAAAAAGATTTGTCTTCTCTTAAAAAAGCAATAATTAAATAACAATTTATTTCATCTTCTGAGATTAATATAGGTTCGCATCTCTCTTTTTCATTTAAAAGCTTTTGATAATCACTTTTTTTTAAACTTCCGAAAATAACTTTTAATTTCTTTAATGTATCAATTTTTTCAATTTCATATTCTAAGCTAATAAAAGGTTTTATTTTATCTATTTCTTTTTTTAAAGATTTTATATCATCAGTAATTTTTTCATTTTTTCTAACCAATCCAAATACTTTTTTATATAATGAATCAAAATCAAATTTATTAACTATAGTTTCAAGATTTTTGTATTCAATATTTAATCTTTCAGGTATAAAATCTGCAATAAAATTTTTTTTCTTCTCGAATTTGTTAAATTGATTTAATAGGAAATCTATTTCATTGACTATCTTATCATATTTTTCAATATTAACATCTTTAAAAAAATCTAAACCTTCAACATCCTTAACTTCCTCTATTTCTACTTTCTCTTGAAGTTTTAAAAATGTGAAAAAATCATTAAAATTTTTCTTTGTTAAAAAAATGTTAATTTCCTTAACTTTGTCTATTGCCATATTATTCTAATACCTTCTTGACAACATCTTTATAAATTGAATCAAACTTTTTTCTCCAATTTTTTTCTTTTTCATCAAGAAGTTTTTCCAACTCATCTATTTTTGATTCTCTCTTCTCTTTATAATCTTTTTCAATTTTTGATAGTTCATTTTGAAGCTTTAATTTAAATTCTTCTTCTTTATTTCTTATAGAACACTCTTTATTTTTTATGACTTCTTTTTTCTTTTCTTCTAATTCTTTTTTGTAAGTTTCAATTTCTTTTTCTATTTCAATTTCAACTTGTTTAATCTTATCAATAAATTCAATATCCATTATAACCTCCAATTGTCTCTTTGTCACTTATAATTATATATTTTGATGTTACTTTATCTCTCAAACACAAGCATAATTATAACATATTATTTTAAAACTTTAATATAGTTACATTCAACATCAATAAAACCTTGTAAATTTGCCTTTTTTTCTTTCAAATCATAAATATAATTTAAAATATTTTCTGAAATTTCTTCACCAGGTACAACTATTGGTAATCCAGGTGGGTAAGCAGAAATTACTTTTCCAGAAATTCTTCCTTTAGCATCCTTAAGTTCAATTATCTCTTTCTCATTTATATATGCCTCTTTAGGTGTTACTGCCATTTTAGGAATTTCAGGAATTATTACCTCTTCTTCTATTGGTCTCTTCTTATATTTTATTGATATATCTTTTAAAGTAATAATCAGTTTATCAATCTCTTCCTTTGTAATTCCTGGAGTTAAAAATATAAGTATGTTATATGAATCAGATAGTTCAATTTCAATATTATATTTCTTATTTAAAATTTCTTCAACTTCAAAACCAGTTAGACCTATTTTTTTTGTATTTATTGTGATTTTAGTTAAATCTAAATCATATACCTCATCGTTTAAAATTTCTTTTCCAAAACAATAAAAACCATCAATCTTGTTTACTTCCTCTCTCAAATAATTACTTAAATCGATAATTTCATTCCATATTTTTTCACCTTCGGATTCCATTTGATATCTTACAACATCGAGTGAAACCATAAAAAGATAACTTGGAGATGATGATTCTAAATATGTTAAGGCATCGAAAACTTTATCCATATCAACTCTATTTCCTTTAATATGTAAAAATGAAGTTTGCGTTAATGCAGGTAGTGTTTTGTGTGCTGATTGAACAATCATATCATATCCAATTTTTATTCCAGTTAGTGGGAGTTTGGAGTTAAATGGAAAATGAACACCATGTGCTTCATCAAGTAACATAGTTTGATCATATTTTCTTCCAATTTTTAATATCTCTTCAATATTTTCACACATTCCAAAATAATTTGGTGAAGTTATTAATGATACTTTTACAGAATTATTTTTCAATTTATCCTCATAATCTTCTGGCTTTATTCCACTTGGAATTCCAGAATATTTATGAATTTCAGATTGTATATATATTGGCTCAAGATCAAATACTGCAAGTCCACCTATAACTGATCTATGAGAATTTCTCTGTAAAA
The DNA here is from genome assembly GCA_012517755.1 of bacterium. Lineage (GTDB taxonomy): Bacteria > Caldisericota > Caldisericia > B22-G15 > B22-G15 > JAAYUH01. The sequence goes on from JAAYUH010000003.1 coordinate 5,692, forward strand.
TAACCTTATCTTTTGATTTTAAAGTTGAAGAAAGCATTACTAAGTTGCCAACTGTACTCCCATTTATCAAAAAGAATGTATAATCTGAACCAAATGCTTTAGCTGCAAGTTCTTGTGCTTCTTTGATAACACCTTCAGGTTTATGAAGATAATCCAAACCCTCAACCTCTGTAATATCATATAAAAATATATTTTCTCCCCATTCATCTTTTAATAATTTATAAATTCCTTTGCCTCTATGATGACCTGGCATATGAAATGCTGGTCTTTTTTTGTTAATATAATCTTTCAATGCATAAAATAAAGGAATTTTTTTATCCATTTACTCTCCTTGGTCGGGATAGCGGGATTTGAACCCGCGACTTCTTGGTCCCGAACCAAGCGCCCTACCAAACTGGGCCATATCCCGTAATAGAATTTAATATAAAAAATGGTCGGGGCGACTGGACTCGAACCAGCGGCCCCCAGCACCCCATGCTGGTGCGCTACCAAACTGCGCCACGCCCCGGCCTTAATAAATAATTTTATAAGATATTAAAAATTAGTCAATCTATTCTATAAATTTTTACTGTATATGGTGCTTGACCCGCCTGTACACTACTCAGTTAAAAATGTGTTAATGCAAGACCTGATCCAAATGTTTATCTAACTACGCACTCTTTTAGGCTTCTTTTGGCTTTCAAATAAAGCATATTAATATACTCATCTGAATATGGCTCAATATTTCTTAAATTATCATCAAGCAAATCTCCAATTTCAATTTTTCTAATGACAAATTTTTTTATTCCTGTTAGAGAATCAACTATATCTTCAAAATCCTCTTCAGTCATTGTTGATGGATGAGGTGTAACAGAAATTTCATAATTAAATGAGCTTGTTTTTAAAAAAGTTAGTAAATTTTTAAGATTTCTCATATCAATATTCACCTTAGATACCTCTTTATATTTAATTTCATTTATTGGTGCTTTAATATCAATTGAAATTAAGTCAATCAATTTTGATATTATAAGTTTTCTTAATAATGGTTCATTTGTTCCATTTGTTAAAACTTTTGTTAAAAAGCCCATTCTTTTTAAATCTTGTAATAAAAAAGTTAGAGATGGATTAATAGAAGGTTCGCCACCACTAATAACAACTCCATCTATCCATTTTCTATTACCCATTAAAAAATCTCTAATACTTTCATAAGGAATATCAGGAACAGAATTGCTATTTAATACTAAAGATTTTTGGTTGCAATATGGACATCTCATATTACAACCACCTAAAAATAAAATTGTTGTGCCTTTAGTTTCCCATTCTTTTAAAGAGTGTTCAATAACTTTTTTAACTTTTATATTTTCATACATAATCAAATCTCCTTAATAAAATTTTAATACCTTTAAAAATTATATCAGAATAATTAATCTAATTATAGAGAATTCTTAATATTATAAATAAATTTATGTTATAAATAAAATATGAAGACAACTGGAAAGACAGAAAGAATTAAACCAATATATACACAAAATATTAAAATACCCAAAAGATTTAAATCATTTTTTTGGGATTGTCCTGATGGAAATGTTTATGTTGAAAAATTTATTTTGAGAATATTAAATTACGGAGATTTTGAAGATATAAAATATCTTTACAAAAAATATCCTGATGAAACCAATTATGTTGCATTCAGATATCCAGAAATAAAAAGAGGCGTGAAATTTTGGATAAAATTATGGAAAGAAAAAGAATAGAAAAAATGAAAGAAATGACAAGAAAAGTTCAAGAAAACTTCAAAAGTTTTTATCTTGCTGGTGGAACAGCTTTAATGTTTAAATATATGCATAGAATAAGTAAAGATCTTGATTTTTTATCTTATAAACCTTTCTCTTTTTTAAGATTATCCTCAAAAATGAGAAAAAAATTTAATATTAAAAAAGAAGAAAAATTTGAGGATAATATAGATTTTATTATTGATGATATGAAAGTTTCTTTTATTTTCTTTCCATTTAAAAATATTTATAGACTTGAAAATTTTGATGACATAAAAATAGCTTCTGATTATGATATTTTTCTTAATAAATTATACGCAGCAGGCAGAAGAATTGAAAATAAAGATGCATTTGATTTTGCTTTTTTATATCAAAAATATAAATGGAATAAAAACAAAGTAAAAAAAGATTTTGAAAAAAAGTTTTTAAATCAAAGTTTTGAAATATATTTAGGTGCAATATTTTCAATTGACGATTATAAAGGTCTTGATAAAAATACAATTCAAATCATTGAAGAGATAAAAAGAAACTGGATTGAATAAATTATTGCTCCTCTACAATTCATTTAAAGAAAATATAAAAAACTTTCTAAATTATTTTTGAGTAAAATATTCTAATAGGTAAATTAATACATAAGCCATCTTATCACTTCTTAGGTTCACCAAGTGCTTTACTTTTCTTATATGCTTCAATTACTCCACTCATAATAGAATATTTTAATCTGTTTTCTTCAAATTTATAAAGTGCCTCGCTTGTTGTTCCACCGGGTGAAGTTACAGAATGAATAAGTTTGTTAGCTTCCTCTTTTGTGTTTTTCTTCAAAAGTATTGAACCTAAGATTGTTTGAACTGATAGTTTTTCAGATATATCTCTTGATAGTCCAAGATAAACTCCTGCATCAATTAATGCATTTAAAAAGTAAAAAACATAAGCTGGCCCAGATCCACTTATTGATGTTCCAATATCTATATAATCTTCCTTAGATACATAAACCTCTTCACCAAATGAAGATACTATTTTTTTAACAAATTCTCTCTCTTCATTGTTTAAACCGATATCTGTCCAAATTGTTATAGCTTCTCCAATTTGAGCATTAATGTTTGGCATTGTTCTAACAATTTTTTTTACATTAAACGAATCAAGAAGATTCTGAATTTTTATACCAGCCATTATTGATAATAAAATTTTTTCATTAAAACTGTTTTCTTTAAGTTCTTCTGATAAATCTTTCAAATTTTGTGGTTTAACAGCAGATATGATAACATCTCCAAAATTTAGTGCATCTATATTTTTATTTGAACCATTAACTTCATACTTTTCTTTTATATAATTTAATCTATCATTGAATACCTCTGATACAAAAATTTCATTCTTATTAAACCCTTTACTTATCAATCCAGATAAAATAGCTTCTCCCATTTTTCCAGCACCAAAAAATGCTATCTTCATTTTTTAAATCCTCCTTATGAAAAATTATTCAATATAAGTTTATCACAAAGTTATATTTTAATATAATTCTTATCTATTTTTGATGATATAATTTTATATAGGTGAATTATGGAAAAAAGTTATGGAAAAGAAGAGATATTAAGAATTAATAATTTATATGTTGAGGTTGATAACAAAGAGATATTAAAAGGAATAAATCTTTTAATAAAAGAGGGTGAGGTTATTTCAATTTTTGGTCCAAATGGAAGCGGTAAAACTACTCTCATATTAACTATACTTGGCTATAGTGGATATAAAATAAAAAGTGGTGAAATAATATTCAAAAATATTTTATTAAATGATCTTCCAATTTATGAGAGAGTTAATTATGGAATTGGAGTTCTTTTTCAAAAACCTCCATCTATTAAAGGTGTGCAGTTTAAAAAATTGCTTGAAATAATTTCTAAAAATAAAGGATACCTTGATTATATAAAAATTTTAAAACTTGATGAACTTTTGGATAGAGATATAAATTTAGGATTTTCAGGTGGTGAATTAAAAAGATCAGAATTGATTCAACTATTAGCTCAAAACCCTGATTTTATGATTTTCGATGAGCCAGAATCTGGTGTTGACCTTGAAAATATTAAAATTATAGGAAAAGTTATGAATAAACTTCTTGACAAAGATTTATCAATTTCGAATAGAAAAAAATCAGGAATTATTATTACACATACAGGAGGAATTCTTGATTTTGTTGAGGTTGACAAAGGATATGTACTATTAGATGGAAAAATTATATGTGAAGGTAACCCTAATGAAATTTTAAGAAACATTAAGGAGAATGGATTTAAAGAGTGTGAAAAATGCGTGAAATAAATAAAGATTTATCTTTATCAGAAAAAGAAGTTGAAAAACTTCTTAATGTTGGAGTTGATATTGAAGAAAAAAATAGGGCTGGAACATTTTTATATGTTGATAAAAATATTTTAGAGGTTAGTTACAAACAAGAGGGTATAGAGATACAACCTTTAGATGAGGCATTGAAAAATTATTCCTATTTAAATGATTATCTATTTAAAATTGTTGATAAAAATAAAGATGCATATACAAGATTAATATATAAAAAAGGAGAAAATAATGGCTTTTTTATTCACTCCCTTCCAAATGTTAAATCTAAATTTCCTGTTCAAACCTGTTTTTTAATAAAACAATCTGGTTTTTCACAACTTGTTCATAATATAGTGATTGCTGAAGAGAATTCAGAACTCAATCTTATCAATGGATGTGCAGCTGCAACATATTCAAATAGTGGTTCACATATAGCAATAACAGAATTCTATATTAAAAAAGGTGCAAAAGTTTCTTTTACTATGATTCATGATTGGGCACCAAATGTTGTTGTAAGACCAAGAAGTGCTGCATTAGTCGATGATGATGGAGTTTTTATCTCTAATTATGTATCACTTAAAACAGTTAAAAGTGTTCAAAGTGCTCCAGAAGTTTTGCTTTATGGAAAAAGAGCAAAAGCAAAATTATACTCAATTTTACTGGCTGATAAATTATCGAAACTTGATATAGGTGGAAAAATATCTCTTAAAGGTGATGATAGCAGTGGAGAGATAGTGAGTAGAGTCATAAGTGATGGTGGAAAGGTAATATCAAAAGGAACATTAATAGGCACAGGAAAAAATATTAAAGCTCATATGGAATGTAATGGAATATTTATGAAAGATGAGGGAGAGATAATAACTATTCCTGAACTTCAGTCTCAAAACAAAGATGTTGAAATGAGTCATGAAGCGATGATTGGAAAAATTGCAAAAGATGAAATTGAATACCTTATGTCAAGAGGTATAAAAGAAGAAGATGCAGTTTCATTAATATTAAGAGGTTTTTTAAATATAAAAATAGAGGGATTGCCAGAAATATTACAAAAATCTATAGATGTAGCAATTGATGTAGCTTTTAAAGGGATGTAGAAAAGGATCTGGAAGAAGTTAAGCCAGGTTCTGTTTTTAAGACAATCATTTCTCTTAGCGGTCCACCCGAGAACTTTTTATGGGCTAAAGTTCTCCTATTTGACCTTGCTCCAAGTGGGGTTTATCCACAAGATTAGTTACCTAACCTTGTAGTGTGCTCTTACCACACTTTTTCACCCTTACCAGAAATTATCTGGCGGTGTAGTTTCTGTGACACTTTCCTGAGATTACTCTCACTGAACTTGCGTTCAGCACTTTTGCCCTTGAAGCCTGGACTTTCCTCAATTCTTTCGAATTGCGATTGCCTCTTCTTCCAGATCCAAATTAATTATATCAAATTAGGAATCAATTTTACAGGATATTTTGTCTCACCAACAATAGATTTTAAATAATCAGGTAGTTTATCGATATTTGATAAAACTCTATTTCTAATTTCATCAACATCTTCAAATTCTCTAACTATTTTTCCATTTCTTATTAATGGTTTTAACAAATTTTTATAACTCTCTTTACTATTTCCATATAGAGTTACAATATCTTCAAATTTATCATTTCTTAAAATTGTTTTTTTTCCTGGATAATTTCCATACTTAGCTTTTGGTTTTCCATTAACCTCAATAATTTTTAAAGCAAAATCAATCACATCAGCATCAGCAATTTTTGTTCCAACACCAAAACCATCTCCAATGTCATTGAGATCAAGTATTGAATATTCATCAAGTCCACCACTAAAAAATATTTCTACATCATTTCTATTTTTAATATTTAAAAGCCATCTAATCTCTTTTCCAATTGTTTTCAAATCACCAGAATCAATTCTAACTCCATCTAATCTCTCACCAAGTACAGTAAGGGCATCTTCGAGTTCAGTTATTGGCGAGCCAGATGTATCTATTAAACAAATTCTCGGTATTTTTGAATCAACAATCTCATCAAATTTTTTAAATGCTTTTCTATTATCACCTAAAACAAGAATTAGTGCATGAGGCATTGTTCCAACAGCCTCTTTACCAATGTATTTAGCTCCAACAACATTAGAAACACCATTAAAACCTGCTATATATGTTGCATATTCTATTGTTGGTGCTAAAAATGGATGCTGTCTTCTTGTTCCAAATGATAAAACTGTTTTATTTTTTGATGCTATCCTAACCCTTATTGATTTTGAAGCAATACCTGAATAAGAACATATAAATCCAAGAATTGATGTTTCATATCTTACAAAATCAGTATATTTTCCTGTTATATTTAAAACTGGCTCTTCAGGATAGAAAAAATCGCCCTCTTCAATTGAATCAACATCAACTGGTAAACCTTCAAGAAGTTTCGCAACCTCATAAACTCCAGCAAATACACCAAAACAGTAGTTTTTATCTGGGAATTTTTTGGTCATTAATTCCATTGTAACTTCTGTCTTATCGTCTAAACCTTTTAATACCTCTTCTGTTCTAACAAAATATGCGTCAGTGCATAAACCACTTTTTATTTCATCTTCAGTTGGAACTCTAAATATTTTCATTTAACCTCCTCTAATAATTTAATTGCTTCTTCACTATCTATTATTTTTACATTAAATATATTTTTCATATAATTTAATGCAACTTCATGATTCTCTTCATTAATAGATGCTGTTCCATCTTTAACAACATAAATATTAAAACCTCTATAAAAAAGATCACTTGCATTATTTTGTACACATATATCCGTTGATACTCCTAACAAAATAACACTATCAACCTCAAGTTTTTTTAAAAGAAGATCAAGGTCAGTTTTATAAAAACCAGAATAAGTTCTCTTTAAAATTATATAATCCTTCTTATGAGGTTTTAATTCAGTAATAATTTCGCTTCCTTTAGTGTTTGAAAGAGCATGCGGTCCCCATAAAGATTCTTCAGGATCCCCTTTTAAATGACAATCTTGTAAATAAATTATTGGGACATTTTTTTCTCTTGCTTTATCAAGAATTTTTTTAATATTAGGAATGATTTTTATTGCCCTTTCATTTCTGAATTTTTCATAAACAAAATCATTAATCATATCAATAACAAAAACTGCTAAATTCATTTGATCCTCCTTAATGGCGGAGAGGGTGGGATTCGAACCCACGAAGCAAGAAACTTGCTCACCTACTTTCGAGGCAGGCGCTTTCGACCGCTCAGCCACCTCTCCTTATCTTTTTAAAAAATTTTTCAAATATAGATTTTGTTTCTTTTTCAAAAATACCACTATCAATAATTATTTTATCATTAAAAAAATCTAAAAGATTAATTTTCCCACCAAACCCCCCTTTTTCATTATCTTTAAATCCAAAAATTACTCTCTTAAATCTTGCTTCTAAGATTGCACCCGCACACATTATACAGGGTTCTTTTGTAATATAAATTTCACAATTATTTAATCTCCAATCATCTATTTTTTTAACAGCTTTTTTAATTGCAATAATTTCTGCATGATTTGTTGGATCTTTATATTTCTCTTTTTTATTATGTCCTTTTGAGATAATTTTTCCATTTGATACTATTACTGCACCAACAGGAATTTCATTCTTATTATAAGCTTTATATGCTTCTTTTAAAGCAATCTGCATAAAATATTTGTCAATATCTTTTTGCATCTAACTTTTAAATTAATGAAGTCTTGTTACTTTGAATCTATATATTTCTACATTATTATCAGATGGATTTATACCTGCTTTTAATTTTGCTATTCTTAATTGTTCTTCAACTGTATCAACTCCTTCGATATCTGGGAGAAGTAAACCTCTTCTAAATCCTTTTGCAACAATTACTCCATATTCTTTTGGATCTAATTCACTTATATTTGAGACCTCTTCAGGTTCTTCGAGAATATCAACAGAATATTCGATTGAAGGTAACTCATTGATTGATATAGGGGGAAATCTTGGATCTTCTGTAGATGCAGCAATTGCGTTCATAATAATCTCTTCTATAATATTATCTCTTGTTGGTAAATATGTACCAATACAACCTCTTAAATCACTGTTTTTATGAAGTGTTACAAACACACCCTTTTTTACATTCAGATATTCTTTATACTCTTCTAAATTTGGTCTTAATATTTTCCTTTCTTTTACATAAAGTTCAACTGTATCCTTTGCAAGTTTCACAAGTTTATGCATCATTTATCTCCTTTCAATCAAAACAACAAGATAACCTACACCAAAAGGCCCTTCATGTGATAATATTTCTGTTTTATAATCTTCAAAAGGCATAGCACTAAAAATAGTAACAATTGATCTATATCCACACTCTCCAGCTTCTTCTAAAATATTCTCTGGTATAGAGATTATATCCTGAAAATTTTCGTTTTTTATAGAGTTTATTATTAAATTGTCAAATTTTGGTCCTGATGGATGAAAGCCATAAGGTCCTGTTTCTAAAAGTCTATGAGACATATCTCCAGAAGCTATTATTCCAATTTTTTTACCTGTCTCACTTCCAACTTTTTTTATTATTTCTCCTACAATAGGAAGTTCTTCAATATCAATTGTAAAATGTTGACTCATTGCAACAATTTTAAATTTTCTTTTAATATTTTGATTGAGGTAATATAAAGGAACAAGAACTCCATGATCAAGATAATAATCCTTAGATAGTTTAACAAAATTTATACCATATTTTTTTCCTTCATCAATTAAACTATTCATTATTTCTAAATCATTTTCAAATTCAAAAGAAACTTCAGGAGATCCAAATTGAGAAAAATCACCATACAAATCTTCATTAGAATATATGGATATGGCATTTCTAATAAATGGAGCATGAGGGCTAATAAAAATTACAGTGTCAATATCTAATTCATTAAATTTTTTAGAAACCGTTTTTAAACTTTCATCAGTTTTTTTTACATATTTAATCTCCCCTCTTCCAATTTCTGGAATAAGTAGGGGAGGGTGAGGACTAATTGCTCCAATTAAAATAGTCATAGTTTTCACTCAAAATTTTCATATGAATAAATATTGATATTTTGAAAAATTTTATTAAATTTTTCACCAACTATACATTTATCAATTTTTAATTTCAATGCTAAAGCCAAAGCTTCTCCTGTTTCTTTTGAACCTCCAACTCTCTTACCAAGATCTTCAGCCATACTCTCTTCAAATCTTGTGAGTTCAACTGATTTTATTTTTTCACTTGTTCTATATTTCATAGGTAATTCACTCGCAACCTTAGAAGTTATATAGACCTCTTCAACAAATGGAAAATAGTCAAGTTCAAGAATTTTCATCATTGCTTTTCTATCAAGAACAATTCTACCTTTGAACACAGAAGTATCAACTATTTTTTCTGTCTTTGAAATTCTTGGAATAATTTCTTCTATCTTCTTTTCACTAATAGTTTCTGGTTTAGGCATTAGTTCTTCTATTTCTATTGTTTCCTCTTGTTCTTGAAGCTTAAACTCCTCTTTTTTTGGAGGTTCAATTATCTCTTCTTCTTTTGTTTCAACTTTCTCAATCTCTGGAGTTTCGATTTTCTCTATTTCTGGAATCTCAATCCTTTCTTCTGGTGTCTTAATCTTTTCTTCTGGGATCTCAATTTTTTCTTCTGGGGTTTTAATTTCTTCTTTCTCTTCTAATTCTTCTGGAATTATATTTTCTTCTTTTTCTATAGGTAATTCCTCTAAACCGAATTTCTCCTTTTTTTCAATTACAGGTTCTAAATTTTCAGTTAAAACTTCTATTTCTTCTGGCTCTTTAACTCTCTCTTTAACAACTTTTCTTTTTCTCAAAAAAATGAACAATAAAACTATTAATAAAATTACAACTGCAATAATAAGTATAAAGTTTATCCCTTGTAAAATAGGAGGTAATTTAATATTTTTAATAAAAGGTAAAACTATAGTAAAATTATTTATAAAACTCAAAAACCTATCTTTAATTAATGATATTTCCCAGAGAATAATATTTATTATTCCTTCAGGAGTTTCAACTATTGGTTTTTGATTGATAGGAGGTTTTGTCTCTCCAGTTATCAATTCTGTCTTACCCAAAGTAATTAATATGGAATCATCTTTTACTGGTGAAATATTATAGAGAATTTCTCTATTGATATGATTTGATGTTTCAAAAACAACAACATCATTTTTAGATGTTATATTTATTTTAGAAAGCGAATTTTCTGTTTCATATTGATAAACACCCATTTTTTGTAATGTAATTTTATTAGTTTTATTTAATGTTAAATCATTTATTGTGATTTCATTGTTGTCATAAAGTGATAGCACATAAACTATTCTTTTATGTCCAGTAGAATATTTAGTTGAAATTTTTCCAGTTAAGAATGTAAAATCTTTATCAGATGTATTACCAAATTTGTTTAAAATTTGTTCACCACCAAAATTTGAGGATTTTCCTAATAGATATAGGTATAGATTTTTATTATATGAAATCTCAAATGGTTCTAAAGAAGTTTCAATTACCTTATATTCATATTTTTTTAATAAACCTTCTAATGATTTTTTTGAAGATAGCAAATTGATTTTATAATTTAAGTTATCATCTAAAGAAAATATATTTAAATCACCAAAACTTAAACTATAATTCTTATATGGTATTACTGGAAGAAAAGTTGAATCATCAAAAACTCCATAAATTATTAATAATGGACTACTTGATTTATAATAAACAAGAGCGGGACTTCTTAAACTTTTATTTACTAATTCACCTTTATTAATATTACCTTTAAATATAAGTTCTCCTCCAGCATCTTCAATCAATACTGAATTTGAATCAGAAAAACTAACTGCAAAAATATTTTTTTGTGTAAAGAAAAATCCTTCAGAACTAATCAAATATGTTAAATCATCATCACTTTTATCTTGTGGAAAGTTATCATTTGTAATTCCTATTGAAGATGTAGTTACAACTATTGGACCAGTCGATTTGATATAAAAAATTTGTGGAGAGCTTAAATCAATTCTTTTATATTGACCATATTTAATTTTTCCTTCAAAAAGGGTTTTTCCATCTTTATTAACTACCTGAACATCACTATCTTTTAAACCAACTATATAAATTTTTTCAAAAGAAATTCCATAAAACTCTGTACCTACAAAATTAGGATAAGTATAATTTATAAGATTAGTTTCACTTCTTTTTTCTCCTGTTCCAAATCTTAACTCAAATTGTTTTTCTTCTCCTTTGTTTATAGTGGTTTCAAATCTAAATTTTACTTTTTTATCACTTTGTTCAAATATATATATTGGAACCTCTTTATTTGTTTTTGGATCAATTAAAATAACACTATCATCTTTTTTTAAATTATCATCCTCTATTATTAAATCAATAAAACAGGGATTTCTTGATAATCCACCATTTTCTTTTATAGTAATAATTTTTTTATAGCCCTTATTTTGCGCTATTGAAATAACTGGAATTAATAAAAAAATTATTATAATTATTAGTAATTTTTTCACTGCATAAATTATAATATATTTTTATATAATTTTAAACTTTTAATTCTTCTGGCTCCTTTTCAACTAAAAGCAATACTTCATCTCTTTGAATTTTTATAACATAGGTTGGACACTTTTCAACGCATAAATTACAAAGATTACATTTAGACATATCGAAAATTGGAATTCCATTTTTGCTCCAAGAAACTGCATTTGTTGGACAAACTTTTATACATATCCCACATTTTATACACCCTCTTTTACACTCTTTTCTCACATCAATTCCCTTTTTTGGGTTATTGCACATAACAATTCCAAATTCATTCCAATTAACCATTTCAATTACATTTCTCGGACAAATATTTGCACAAATTCCACATCCAGTACATTTATCATAATCGAAAATTGGTAATCCATCTTTCATTTTTATAGCATCAAATGGACAGGCTCTTTCACAAGTACCAAGACCAATACAGCCATATTCACAACTTTTTTCACCATTAAAAGCAAAAACAGTCTCTCTACAATCTTCAACCCCTTGATATAAAGCCCTTTTCTTTTCAAAAAATCTATTAGCAACACATTTTAAAACCGGTTTTAATTTTTGAATACTTAATGGATTTTTTCCAATAGTAATTAATATTTTTGTCATATTTTCGCCATTGGTTACTTTGCATTTTGTAGGATCTACACCCTCTTTTACTATTGCATTTGCTAATGCTTCACATCCACCATATCCACAGGCACCACAATTTGCCCCAGCAAGAAGTGAAAGAATTTTTGAAACATTCTCATCAACTTTAACTTCAAAAATTTTATTAAACCAAGATAGTAAAATTCCAAAAATTATTGAAAGTAGACCCATAAGAATAACTGATTTAATAATAAAATTCATCAAATTCCTCCGTTACTTTATTAAACCTTTAAAACCTAAAAAAGCAATTGCTATTAAGGCCATTGATGTAAAAACTATGGGATATCCTTTAAAAAATTTAGGAATATTAGAAAGTCTTAACCTTTCTCTTACTCCAGCTAAAATCAAAAGAGCTAATCCATAACCAAAAGAGGTTCCTAATGCATAAACTAAACTCTCAATGAAAGTATAATTTTTATCAATATTAATAAATGTTACAGCAAGAATCATACAATTGGTTGTAATAAGAGGTAAATAAATACCCATTGCTTTGTAAAGAGAAGGAACATTCTTTTTTAAGTAAATTTCTACAAGTTGAACAAGAGATGCAATTGTAAATATAAATACAATTATCTCAAGAAATTCAAGGCCCTGCATAAATAGATGAAAAATTATCCATGTTATAGCAGTTGCAATTGTTTGAACAAAAATAACTGCAAAGGCCATTCCAATGGATGCGTCAATTGAATTAGTAACACCAACATATGAACATAGAGCTATATATCTTATAAAAACCATATTATCAACAATTGCTGCTGAGATTATTATTTTTAGAAGATTGGATAACATTTATGACCTCCTTTTTAAAATTCCATTTAGTAAAGCAATAAATACTGCAATCAAGAAGAAACCACCAGGTGGAGAAGTTAAAATAGACATAGGTTGATATACTTCAGGCATTACTCTAATACCTAAAAATGTTCCTTTACCAAAAATCTCTCTTATTATACTTAAAACTATTATAACCCATGAATATCCTAAAGCCATTCCGAGAGAATCCATTAAATTTTCAACAAAGTTCTTTTTATAAGAGAATGCCTCTATTCTTCCGAGAACTATACAATTAACAACAATTAAAGGAATAAATACACCCATTGATTTTGAAAGTGAAGGAAAATATGCTTTCATTACAAGATCTACGATTGTTGTTGGAACAGCTATAAAAATAAGAAATATAGGTATTCTCACTTCATTTGGTATTATTTTTTTAAAAATTGATACCAATAGTTCAGAAATTATAAGAACAAAACTAAAGCCTAAACTCATACCTAAAGCATTAGATACATCAGTTGATACAGCGAGAACAGAGCATAAACCAAGCATAATAATTAAAATTGGGTTTTCTTTAAACAAACCTTTTGTGAACTCTTTAAATATATTTTTTTTCACTTATTCCCTCCATAAATATTCTCTAAATAGAATTTTCCAATTATTTTAATAGCATTTGATATTGCTCTTGATGATATTGTAGCCCCAGTTATTGCTTGAACATCCTCTTTAACTATAAAGGGGTCTTTTAAATTCTTATTTATGAATTGATTTGTGAAATCTTTTGATGTTATCAATGATCCAAGGCCTGGTGTTTCTGAATGTTCAAGAACATAAACACCTTTACAGTTTTGATCTTGATAACCAAAAAGCGATTCAACTTTACCTCCATAACCAGAATAGGTAGCTCTTATAATGAAACCCTCTTTTCCATCTTGGAGCTCAACTTTATAAATAGTTATTATATTAATATTATTTTCAATAACTTTATTTTTATATTCAGGAATTTCATTAAATTCAGTCTGATTTGGAAAAATTTCTTCTATTGCATTTTTGATTGTTAGAAATTTTTGTTCCTCAATTTTTGGATTTGTAAAAGAGTATACCCATGCAAGAAGTAAAGTTCCAATAGTTGCTATTATAAAAACTGTTAATCCAGATTTTATAATATTTTTCATTTCTTAACTCCTGTACCAAAGATTCTTGGCTTTAATTGGTCTAAAAATGGAGTAACAACATTCATAGATAAAATTGCAAATGATACACCCTCTGGATAAACTCCAAAATTTCTAATAATAACAGTTAAGGCTCCAATACCTATACCATAAATTATCTTACCTAAATTTGTTACAGGACTTGTTACATAGTCAGTAGCCATATAAAAAGCACCTATTATTAAGCCTCCAGATAAGATGTGAAAAAGTGGATCTTGTTTTAAAATTATAGATGTAACAGCAACAGTTAAAATTATTGTGAAAGGAATTTTTAAATCAATAATATCTTTTCTAATTAAAAATAGGAAAACTATTCCTAAAAGTAAAAGCAGTTTTGATGTTTCTCCAATTGAGCCTCCAATATTTCCAAAAAATAGATCCTTATAAAGAGAGGTTGAGATTTGAAGATTACCTGATCTGAAAAGATCAAGCGGAGTTGCTGTTGTTATATATGGAGTAGTAGAAGTAAAATATTTAAAAAAATTATATTGAGGCTTAGGCCATTTATTTAATATAGCAGTCCATGATAAAAATATAACTGCTCTTCCGAAAAGAGCAGGATTAACAAAATTTGAACCAAGTCCTCCAAAAAGTTGTTTTGCTATAATTATTGCACAAGAAGCACCAATAGCAATCATCCATAATGGAGTTTGAGGTGAAACAGTTAATGCAAGAAGAAGGCCAGTTAAAGCCGCACTTCCATCTTTTATTGTAATTTTTTGCTTTGTAATAACTTGATATAAAAACTCAGATAAAATTGAAGTAATTATACTTGTTATAATTATTAGAAAAACTTGCAATCCAAATGAATAAATACCCCAAATTGCAGCAGGTAGAAGTGCAATAAATACCAACCTCATTATTTGAGCTGTAGTTATCGGGTCTCTAATATGAGGAGAAGAAGATACAATTACCTTATTATCTTTCATTTTTCCTCCACTATTTTTTCCTTTTAATTAGTTCATTTTTCGCATATCTAATTGATTGAACAAGATATCTTTTTGAAGGACAAACATATCCACAAGCACCACATTCAATACAATCTAAAGCGCCAAAATCTTTAGCTTTATCAAAATCCTCTATTCTTGAATACATATCAATAAACATTGGCATAAGATACATCGGACAAGAATTGGCACACCTTCCACATCTAATACAAGGCAACTCTTCATACTCTTTAACCTCTTTATGAGTGAATAAAAGTAGACCCGAAGTTCCTTTAGTGATCGGAACATCAAGAGTATAAGATGAAAAACCCATCATAGGTCCACCAAAAATTATTTTTCTTAAATCTCCTTCTATCCCACCACAATAATCAACAATATCTCTTGATAGAGTACCAATTTTAACTTTAACATTTTTTGATTCCTTTACACCTGAGCCACTTATAGTTAAAACTCTTTCAATAAGGGGCATTCCATCACAAACTGCTTCTTTAATAGCAAGTGTTGTTCCAACATTTTGAACAATACATCCAACATCAAAAGGAAGACCGCCAGATGGAACCTCTTTTCCAATTATTGCTTTTATTAGATGTTTTTCAGAACCTTGAGGATATTTTGTTTTAAGAATAACAATATCTATAACATTTGATAAATTTTTATTTTTTATAATCTTATATAGTTCATCTGCTGCATCTTTTTTATTTTCTTCAATACCAAAAATAACTTTTTTTGGCTCTAAAATTTTCATTAAAATTTCAACACCTTTTACAATATTTTCACTTTCTTCAACCATTAATCTATAGTCACATGTTAAAAATGGTTCGCATTCTGCTCCATTTATTATTAGATATTCAATTTTTTTATTAGGAGGAGGCGTTAATTTTATATGAGTTGGAAAAGCTGCACCACCCATACCAACTATACCTGATTCTCTAATTATATTAAGGAGTTCTGTTTTATTTAAAGAATCAATATTTTCTCTTTTTACAACACTTTTATGTAATTTGTACTCTTTATCATTTTTAATTTTAATACCCAATGAAAATTTTCCAGTTGGAAGTACAACATTTTCAATTGAAACAACCTCTCCAGAAATTGGAGAATGAACAGGTGAAGAAACTTTTGCATCACAATCTCCAATTTTTTCTCCCATTAAAACCTTATCATTCACATTAACAAGTGGTTGATTTGGAGCACCAGTGTGTTGATGTAAAGGAACAATTACCTCATTTACATCAAAAAAAATTTCAATTTTTTTATCTTTAGTTATTTTATTCTCTTTAGGATGAACCCCTCCTTTTTTAAATGTTAATACCTTCATTTTTTCTCTTCCTCTTTTTGTTTATGTCCACAATATGGACACATATCCCAATCAAGATCTATTGGTTTTCCACAAAAAGAACACTCTTTTTTTAAAACTGTTTTACAATAAGGACATATTAACCAATTTTCTTTAATAGGTGCACCACAATTTGGACATTTCATTTTCTCTTTTGAAAGTAAAAAAGCCCAATATTCTCTTTCAAGTTGTAATGTCTCTTTTTCTAACTTATCAAGTTCAAGATCATCTTTAGTCCAGGGTGGTCTTACAATAAGATATATCAAAAGTGGAATGATACCACCAATTGGAAATGATAAGATATGAAAAATCCATGTAGGATTACCTATAGCATTATAGATAAAAGGAAAAACTATTCCACCAAAAATGACCAATATAAACCAGAAATATTGACCAAATCCTCTTTTTTTAGAATCCTGATAAACCCAATAAGCAATTAAAATGATAAATAAAATTAATACTAAATAAAAATAAGCAGTGTAGGCTTTTAAAGGTTCAAATATATCAGTACTGTTTTGATTAGGCAAATTCACCTCCTTAATAAGTATAGAATATATTTAAATAATTCCTAAATTCACCAACTACATAAAATGAACCAGTGACTAATATTGGATAGTTATTGTTAAAAAATTTATTAGATTCAATAAAAGATTCTTTTATATTTTTTGTAATTGTTACTTCTTTTTCTGCGAAATTCTTTTTAATAATTTCTAAGAGAGTAGAAGGTTCTGTCCTTCTCTCTTTTGCTCCTTCTGGTGCAGTTAAAATTACCTTATCAACACAAGGTAATATCACTTTCAAAACTCCCTCAATATCTTTATCATTTAATATACCAAAAATCATATTTATTTTACCACAACTAAAATATGTTTCTATAAAATTTTTTAACTCTTTCATTGAAATTGCATTATGAGCTCCATCGAGTATATATGTCCTTCCATTCTTTTTTACAACTTCTCCTCTTCCTGCAATAAATGAATCTGATAAACCCTCCCTGATTTTTTTCTCATCTAAACTAATGATATTTAAATCATTTAAAATTTCAATGACTTTTATTGATAAAGATGAGTTTGAAACTTGAAACATTCCCAATAACTTTATTTCTAAATTTTCAAAATAGTTATTTTTAGATTTATATGTAAAAAAAGTTCTGTCTTTTTCTATATGAATATCCTGTGTATTAAAATCAACTCCCTCAACATAAACTTTTGAATACATCTCATTGGCTCTTTGTAAAATAACATCTAATACCTCTTTTTCCTGCTTTGATAACACCAGTGGTCTTTCTTTTTTTATTATTCCTGCTTTTTCAAAAGCAATCTCTTTCAGTGTATTACCAAGAATATCCATATGATCATAATCAATTTTTGTTATAACAGTTACAATAGGATCTGATATAATATTTGTTGCATCAAACCTACCTCCAAGTCCAGTTTCAAGTATGACGAAATCAACTTTTTTATCATCAAAATATTTAAAAGCAAGTGAAGTTAAAATTTCAAACATTGAAGGTTCACCAATTTTATTAAAATAGGCATCTCTTTCATAAATTTCTTTTATTCTATAAACCATTTCACCAAAATATTTTGATTCAATTAATTTTTTATTTATTGAGATTCTCTCTCTAAAAGATTGTAGATGGGGTGATGTATATAAACCAACTTTAAGTTTATGTGAAATAAGTAGATTACTTATAAAAGTTGATGTTGAACCTTTGCCTTTTGTTCCAGCAATATGAATTATTTTTTTATCTTTATGAGGATTATCTAAATTTTGTAAAATTCTCTCTATTCTCTCTAATCCAGGTTTTATTTTTCTTTTTTCTCTTTTTCCAAGGAACTCTAAAGCTTCATAATAAGTAAACATTAATCAAATCAATTCCTCTAAATGGGTTGATAGAACTTTTATTCTTTCTTCGTTTTCCTCTCTCTTTTTTTTAGTTTCTTCAATAATTTCTAAAGGTGCTTTATTAATAAAATCTGTATTTTCTAATCTTTTATTCAAATTTTCGTTCTCTTTTTTTAATGAAGTAATTTCATTTTTTAAAATGTTAACTCTATCTTCAATTGGATATTCTTTCTCTAAGAAAACAAAAATCTTGGCGCCTTTATAAATTTCTGTTAAATTTTTTAAATCCTCTATTTTTTTATCAACAATTTCGCAAAATGATAAAAGTTCAATTTTATTTTTCCAATATGATAAAAATTCTTTATCATATTCAATATAAACTTTTACCTTTTTCTTTAAAGGTAAATTTAAAATTGATTTTAGATTTCTGATTATTTTATTAATATTCATAAAAATTTCAAACTCTTCTATTGTTTTTCCATCAAAAATAAAATCATTTTCTTTTGGATAATTAGTAAGTAAAATAGTTTTCTCTTCTGACAAAATCAATTTGTACAATTTTTCCGTAATAAATGGAATAAAAGGATGGAGTAATTTTAATGAGTTTATAAATACTTCGAAAAGAACATATTTATTAGTTTCATCGTCTCTTAATTTTGATAGTTCAATATACCAATCACAAAACTCATGCCAATAAAATTCATATAAAATATTCGATATCTCTCCAAATTCATAAGAATCTATAAGTTCATTCGCAAGTTGAGAAACTTTTGATAGTCTTGATAAAATCCAGATATCCTCTTTTTCAAGTTTTAAATCTATCTTTTTATCTTTATCAAAATCTTTTAAAAAATTTATAACAAATCTTCCAGAATTCCATATTTTGTTCATAAAATTTCTGGAAAATTTTATTCTTCCAATTGATAGATTTATATCCTGACCTCCAAGGGTCGAAAGTTGTGAAAATGTGAATCTTGTTGCATCTGCACCATACTCATCTATAACTTCAATTGGATCCATAACATTTCCAAGAGTCTTACTCATCTTTCTACCTTTTTCATCTCTTATCAATCCATGAATATAGACATTTTTAAATGGTTCTTTTTTCATAAAATATTGTCCAAACATTATCATTCTTGCAACCCAGAAAAATAGAATATCATACCCGGTAACAAGAAGAGATGTTGGATAAAAATATTTTAAATCTTCAGTCTCTTTTGGCCATCCAAGAGTTGCAAATGGCCATAAAGCAGAAGAAAACCAAGTATCAAGAACATCAGGGTCTCTTTCAACTTCACCTTCACAATCTGGACATTTTTTAATTTCATTTTCACTTGCAAACATCTTATTACAATTTTTACAATAATAGATAGGAATTCTATGTCCCCACCATATCTGCCTTGATATGCACCAATCTTTTATGTTGGTTAACCAATTTTCATAAACTTTCTCCCATTTTTCTGGAATAATTTTTATATTCTCTTCTCTTACAGCCTTTAAACCTAAATCTGAAAGTGGTTTCATTTTTATAAACCACTGTTTTGATATCATTGGTTCAATTGGCTTGTTACATCTATCATGTATTCCAATTGAATGAATATAATCTTTTATCTCTATTAAAAATCCACCTTTTTGTAAATCTTCAACAACTTTTTCTCTTGCTTCTAATCTTGATAAACCCTTATATTTACCTCCATTTTCATTTATAAAACCATCGAGTGTTAAAATGTTTATTTTTTGTAAATTATTTCTTTCTCCAATTTCAAAATCAAGAGGATCATGAGCTGGAGTTATTTTTACTGCTCCAGTTCCAAACTCCATATCAACTTCAGAATCTGAAATAATTGGTATCTCTCTTCCTATAAGAGGAAGTATCAAAACTTTTCCAATTAACTTTTTATATCTTTCATCATTTGGATTTACTGCAACTGCTGTATCACCAAGCATTGTCTCTGGTCTTGTAGTTGCAATAATAATACCACCCTCTTCATCTTTGAAAGGATATTTAATGAAATATAGTTTTGTTTTTTCTTCAATATGTTCAACTTCTAAATCTGAAAGAGCTGTTTTACATACAGGGCACCAATTAATCATATATTCACCTTTATATATCAATCCATCATTATATAATGTGATAAATGCTTTTATAACTGCTTTCTGATAATCTGAATCCATTGTGAATCTATGTCTATCCCAATCTGCATATATTCCTAATCTTTTTTGTTGATTTACAATTCTATCTCCATATTTTTCTTTCCAACTCCAAACTCTTTTTAAAAATTCTTCTCTTCCTAATTTTTCTTTTGTCAAATTCTCTTTTAATAGTTCATTTTCAACCATTATTTGAGTTGCAATACCAGCATGGTCAACACCAGGAAGCCATAATGATTCAAAACCTTTCATTTTTTTAAACCTTATCATTATGTCCTGAATTGTTGAATTATAAGCATGCCCAAGATGAAGGGAGCCCGTAACATTTGGAGGTGGCATAACAATAGTAAAAGGAGTTACTCCTTTTTTAATTTCAGCTTTAAATAATTTTTCTCTTATCCAGAAATTGTAAATCTCATTTTCTATATTCTTTGGCGAATAAACAGTTTCTAAATCCATTAACTATCCTCCTTAAATAAAATCTATAAAAAGTATTATACAACAAAAGAGAGAATTATTTCAATGAATTGTTTTATTTTTTATTGATTTGTTATTTCAATTTTTACTTGATATGATAAATCAATTTTATCAAGTATAGTGATTATCACATTGATATTTTTATTATAATAACTTATACTTTTATTATTTTGTTTTAAAATAAATTTATCACCTTCAATAAAAACATCTTTTTCGTTTCCTAAATTTTTACCTCTTTCAAGTTCATAAAAATTGTCTTTTTGAACTATTGAAACTTTATAATGACTTTTATTTGGTGTTTCATAAAAAGGAGAGTAAGAATAGCAATTGTTTAGTATTGATTCATCAATATGGTATATTAAGACGCCTTCTTTTGGTAAATCTGAATCAAAATTTATCCTTTGTCTATTTTCTATTAAAAGATATTCCTCTGGCTCTTTATTTAAAATTATTTTAATAACATTTCCATCTTTTAATTCAGTTGGATTTAAATTGACAATTATTTCTCTATCTTCAATAACTATAGGATCTA
>JAAYUH010000031.1 GCA_012517755.1 bacterium
AACTTCATCCCACATATTTCCATATTTAATTCCATACTCAGTCTTTCTCTCATTCAGCCATGTTGTTCTTGCTTGGCTTCTTTTCTGTTCTTCAAGTGTTTTAATTATTTCATCTTTTACACTTTCAAAAGTGGCTGTTACTGCTGGTATTTTGTCGTATACATAAACTATTTCATAACCCTCAGTTGTTTCAAATGGTTTGGAAAATGTTCCTTTCTTCAATGAAAAAACTACATTATCCCATACATCACCTTTTGTTCCTTTACTAACTTCTCCCAAATCTCCACCACTGTCTTTAGTGTTTGTATCATCAGAATATTGTTTTGCTAAACTATCAAAATCTGCACCTTTTAATAATTTATCATAAATTTCATTAACAAGATCTATTTTTTTTTGAATATCTTCTTGTGCAGCCGTTTTATCAATTGTAATTAAAATATGCTTTGCCTTAACTTTTTCAGGTTGATCATAACTTCTTCCTCTAATTTTCGTATCAAGCACTTGAATTATATGAAAACCATATTGACTTTTAATAACCTCGCTAATTTCTCCGGGTTTAAGTGAAAATGCAGCATCTTCAAATTCTTTAACCATTTCCCCTTTACCAAAAAATCCTAAATCTCCACCTTTATCCTTTGAACCAGTATCTTCTGAATACTCTGTTGCTAATTTAGCGAAATCTTCACCTTTAAGAATTCTTTCTCTCAACTGTTCGGCTAAAGCCTTTTTTTCATTTATTGTTGCTTCGTCTGCCCCTTCGTCAACTTTTATCAAGATATGTCTTGCCCTAACTTGTGTGACTTCATTAAAATAGTTTTTTGCATCCTCTTCAGTTACCTTTATTTGTGAATAAATTGGAGCAAGACACTTTGCTTCAAGAATATCTGGAATTACATATTTTTTTATCTCTTCTCTTAACGCTTCCTCATTTTTATATTTTGAGGATTCAATTGCTTTTTTATACTCTTCTTCTGATTGAAATCCACTTTTAATATTTTCAACTTCTTTATCAATCTGTTCTTTTAACTCTTCATCTGTTGGTTTAATATTATTTCTTTTTGCATATTCTTCAACAACAGCACTGTTAATATATTCCTCTCTAATTTGTTCGATTATGGATTCAAATATTGATGCATATTGAGGATCCTCAGGATCAATCCCATAACTTTTATACTGATTTTTAACTGCCTCAATTCTTGCATTTAATTCAGATTTTTTAACAACTGTCGAACCAATTTTTGCTTCGACATCTCTATCTTTATATGCAATTAAATATGTTGCCCCAAAGACAACTATTATTGCAATTAAAAACATTGCTATTGATTTCAATATAATATTTTTAATTTTACCTTTATCTAAAGTTCCTTCTTCTTTTTTCATCTTTCTTTCCATCTTAATCTTCTGTTGCCTTCCCATTGTGCTACCTCCTTGTCCATAGTATTATATCATAAAAGTTTTGTTATAATATTAATATGAATAGAAAGATAAAAATTGTTCCTTTGAATGATCCTCCAAATTTTATTCTTAACGAAATAAAAGGGAACTATGAAAAAATTTTTAATTTTCCAGTTTTGATTGGGAAAAATATAAAAATTCCTGATAACTTTAGAAATTCATCAAAAAATCAATACCCTGTTAGAAAATTATTATTTTATATAAAGGAGAATATTGTAGATGATTGTTTGAAGATAATTGGTGTTATTAATAAAGATATATATGAAGAAGGTTATAATTTTCTGTTTGGCTCTGCAGAATTTAATGGTAAATATGCAGTTGTCTCTTTATTTAGATTGTATGATGAAGATAAAAATCTATTTTTAAATAGATCTATAAAAGAGTCAACTAATGAATTAGGTCATACCTTTGGTTTAAATCATTGTAATAACAAAAGTTGTGTTATGAATTTTTCTTTAACAATAAATGATGTTGATATAAAAGAAAAATATTTTTGTAAATTGTGTGAAACAAAACTCAAAATCTCTTTAAATAAAATTTTAACTTGAATTGAAAAAGTTAAAGAATATGATAAAATTTAAAAATTAACTTTGATAATAAGGAGGATTTTTAGAATATGGCAAAAAGAATCAAGGCAGGAATAAAAGATGCTAAACAAAATATAAAAAGAAGGGAACAGAATAGATATTATAAAACAAGAATTAAAAATCTTATAAAAGAAGCAACTGATGCTCAAAATAAAGAAGATTTTCTTGAAAAAGCAAAAAAAGCAATTTCATTTATTGATCATGCTGTATCTAAAGGAGTAATTCATAAAAATACGGCAGCAAGAAAAAAAAGTAATTTAATGAAAGAGGCATCAAGATTTTAGAATAGTTAATTCCATTCTCTCTTTTTGAAAGCCTTTACTTAATTTTATAGTTGTTTCTATCTCTTCTAATCTTTTCAAAATTGTTTTAAGTTCATTGAGATTGAATTCGCTTGCTTCATCTTTAAGAAGAGAATACTTATAAGGATTTATTTTTAAAGCATCAATTATATCCTTATCTTTAACACCTTCTAAAATAGAGATTTTAACATCGATAAGTGATACTATATGATTTAATATAGTATAAAATAGTCTTTCAAAGTTCTCTCCCCTATCAATAATTTTATTAAAGTTCTCGAGAAATTTTCTTTTTTTATTTTTTATAAAATAATCTATTAAGTCAAAAATATTTGGTATATCAACTTGATAAACATATTTTTCAATATCTTCTTCATCTATTATATCTTTCTCAATTAAGGATAATTTTTCAATTTCACCAATTAAAATATCAAGATCATTTTCACAACTAAATATCAATTTATATAAGGCTCTTTCGCTAATATTTTTATTTTTTTCTTTAAATTTTTTTTCAACCCATTTTTTTAAAATCTCTAAACTCATATTTTTGTCATTTACTATTTTAACATTATCTTTAATTTCTTCTGGAGGAATAGGAATTTTTCCATCTCTATCATCAAATATTATGACTCTATTTTTAATATTTTTGAAATAATCCCATTTAAAATTTTCAATTTTTTGTGCGTTTTTAACTAATATAACCTTTGAAGAAGAAAAAAAAAGAGGGTGAATCTATAGAATCTATTAAATTCCTTAAATTAGATTCACCCTCTAATATTAAAATATTCGAAACTTTAAGGTTTAATTTTATTTTTTCTATAAGTTGATTTTTTAAATAATTAGCATCTCCAATAAGAATATAATAAGGTTTTAGATTTCCTTTATTTATTTCATTAATTGTTGATATATAATTAACCTTTTGAGATACTTTCTTTTTCTTCAATTTTCTTAAATATGAGAGATTCAGTTTCTTTATCAACAAGAATTGAATCTCCGTCATTAAATTCTCCCTTTAATAGCTTTTCTGATAGAGGGTTTTCAAGTTCCTTTAATATCATTCTCCATAAATTTCTTGCTCCAAAATTTCTATCAAATCCTTTATCTATTATAAAATCCTTAGCTTCTTCAGTTAATTGAATCATAATGTTTCTCTCTTTTAGTTCTTCTTTTATTCTTTTAAGCATGATATCAAGGATCTTCTTGACATCTTCTTTAGTAAGGAAATTAAATACAACAATCTCATCTATTCTATTCAAAAATTCTGGTCTAAAGGTATTTTTAAGTTCAAAAATTACTCTATTTTTCATCTCCTTATAATCGATATCTTCTCCTTTAACAAATCCAAATTTTTTCATTGAATCAAAAGTTGTGCCAAGGTTTGATGTAAGAATTATTATTGTATTTCTGAAATCAACGATATGTCCTTGACTATCAGTTAATTTTCCTGAATCAAGTATCTGTAATAATATATTAAAAATATCTGGGTGTGCTTTTTCGATTTCATCAAAAAGAATTATTGAGTATGGTCTTCTTCTTACCGCTTCAGTTAATTGACCCCCCTCTTCATATCCAACATATCCTGGAGGCGAACCAATTAGTCTTGAAACATTAAATTTTTCCATATACTCTGACATATCGAGTCTTATCAAGGCATCTTCGCTATCAAAAAGAATTTCGGCAAGTGCTTTTGAAAGTTCTGTTTTTCCTACTCCAGTTGGACCTAAGAATAGGAATGAACCTATAGGTTTAGTAAGGTCTTTAAGTCCTGCTTTTGCTCTTCTAATTGCTCTTGATACAACCTGAACAGCTTCATTTTGATCTATTATTCTTTTATGTAACTCATCTTCGAGCTTTAATAACTTTTCTTTTTCTTCTACCAACAATCTTTTAACTGGAATTCCTGTCCACATCGAAACAACTTCTGCTACATCTTCTGGAGTCACCTCTGGTCTTTCAGTTTCTCTTATTTTTTTCCATTTTAACTTACTCTCTTCAAGGTCTTTTTTAAGTTTTGCCTCTTCATCTCTAAATTTTGCTGCAAGTTCAAAATTTTGTTCATTTATTACTTTATCTTTCTTCTCTTTTAAGTCTTTTATCTTATTTTCAAGTTCAACAATATCTTGAGGTTTGAGTGTTAATCTTAATCTAACTTTTGCAGATGATTCATCAATAATATCAATTGCTTTATCTGGTAAAAATCTTGATGTTATATATCTTGTCGAAAGCTTAACTGCCTCTAAAATTGTATCATCTGTAATTCTGACTTTATGATGGTCTTCATATCTACTTCTTAGTCCCTTTAAAATAGAAACTGTATCATCAAAAGATGGTTCTTCAACCATAATAGGCTGAAATCTTCTTTCAAGTGCAGAATCTTTTTCTATATATTTTCTATAATCTTTAAGAGTCGTTGCTCCAATACACTGAATTTCTCCACGAGAAAGTTCAGGTTTTAAAATATTTGAAGCATCAATTGCGCCTTCTGCACTACCTGCCCCCACTAATGTGTGTATCTCATCAATGAATAATATGACTTCTCCTTGACTCCTTTTTATTTCTTGAAGCACTCTTTTCATTCTTTCTTCAAACTCACCTCTATATTTTGTGCCAGCAACAAGAGAAGGAAGATCTAAAGCTATTACTCTTTTATTTTTTAATGGCTCAGGTACTTCATATTTAATTATTTTTTGTGCAAGGCCTTCAACAATTGCTGTTTTTCCAACACCTGGATCTCCAATTAATACAGGATTGTTTTTTGTTCTTCTTGAAAGAATTTCAATGACTCTACTAATTTCTCTTTCTCTTCCTATTACAGGATCAAGTTTATTTTGTTGGGCAAGAAGTGTAAGATCTCTTGAAAATTGATCAAGAGTTGGGGTTTTAGTTCTTTTTTCAACTCTTTCTCTCCTCTCTTCTGTTTTTCTGCCATATTTTTTATCTTCAATCATTTGATAAATTTCTTCCCTTAATTTTTCTGATTCAACTCCAAGATCATTAAGAACTTTTATTGCCATACCCTCTCCTTCTTCAAGAATTCCTAAAAGTATATGTTCAGTATCAACATAATATTCTCCTATTTCTTGAGCTATCATCTTAGCAAGTTCGAGTATTCTTTTTACTCTTGGAGTTAAAATGATTCTTTTAGAGGAATAGAAATCTTCTTCACTACTTAAACCATTTACCATTTCCCTTACTTTTGCTGCTATTATTCCATATTCAAGATTGAAATTTGAAAGAGCCTTTGCAGCCATACCATTTTCAAGTCTACTCAATCCAAGAAGAAGATGCTCTGTTCCTATATAGTTATTGTTTAATCTTTGCGCTTCTTCTTGAGCAAGATAGAAAACCTGTCTTGAATTATCTGTTAGATAATCCCAAAATTCCATATCGATCACCTCCAGTTCTCAAATTAATTATAACACTCAATCATGGAAATGACTCGAAACCTAATTGAAATTATTTGAATATTTTTATAATCCCTTTTCGACAGGATATATAGCAATAATTAAGTCTTTATTTATCAAGGAAAAATCTGATTCTCCAATTTTTTCATTATTTAAATTTTTAATTTCAATTTCAACAACTGGTAAGAATTTAGTATCTTTTAAAAATTTATTTAAAGCATCCGAAAATCTCATTTCTTCTGGAACAGATATTTTACCATTGATAATAAAATTACTGCTGGTTAAGATAGTAACTTCAACTTTTCTAATTTTTGGTCCTAATGGAACACCCATTTTTGACCTCCAAAAAATTTCATATTTGTAGTATAATAACATAAAATTAAATAAAGAGGTAACGATATAAAAATGGAATTTAAAGGAGATTTAGGATTTTTAGGAATAAATGATGTAATTCAAACCCTTTCATCGATGGGTAAAACTGGGAAACTCGAAATAGTTATACCCAAAAAGGGGAAAGGTGAGTTATTTTTTAAAAATGGGAAATTAATTCATGCACATTCAATTGATAATATTGGCAAGGAGGCGTTGATTGAAATAATGAGTTGGAGAGAAGGTAGCTTTAGATTTATTGAGAATATAATACTCCCTCCTCCAACTATAGATGACGATACTTCAAAAACAATTCTTGAAGCAATTACAGGACAGGATGAATTTAAATCAAAAGAAGAGACCCTTAATTTTATTCCAGAAATTAACAATGATATTAAGTTAGATAGTTTTATATTAGATAAAGACGAATGGAGAATAGTTATGAGTATTGATGGTAAAAAGAGATGTCGTGATATAATAGAAGAGATAGGTAGTGAAAAGGTGAAATTTTTAAATATGATTGAAGAAATGTATAAAAAGGGTATAATTTTTTTGAGAAAGGAGTAAAAAATGGCTGAAGGATTAAGTTCAATAGTTATCTCTGAAGAAGATTTAAGAAGAGTTGATGATTATCTTGCGCAAACTTTGGCTGATTCACAAGCCAAAAATATTTTATTAATAGATAGATCTGGTCAATTAATTACTAAACATGGATCAATTTCAAGGAGAGATGCGTCAAATATAAGTGCACTTTCTGCTGGTTTATTTTCTGCCACAAATGAACTTGCAAAACTTTTAGGAGAAAAAGAGTTTACTGTTACATTTCATCAAGGAGAGGAAGCAAATATTCACATTTCCCTTCTTGTTCCACAAATTCTTCTTGTAATAATATTTGACAATAGAGCACCTATTGGGGCAATTAGATTCTGGTCAAAAAAAATCTATTCTGAAATCTCACCCTTTTTAAAAAATGTTCAAACAGTAAAGGAAAGAAAAATTGAAGAGAAAGAGGGTTTTGAGGAAGAGATAGAAAATAAACTCGATAATCTTTTCTAAATAGATTAAGAAGATGGCATTAATAAATTACTCAGCAAAAGAGATAACTTTTAAAATTGTTTATTATGGTCCTGCTATGAGTGGAAAAACCACAAATTTAAGATTTATTTATGATAGATTACCAGAAGAGCTCAAAGGTAAATTTACATCAATAGCCACTCAAGATGAAAGGACGCTTTTTTTTGATTTTTTACCACTTGATCTTGGAACTATAAAAGGATTCTCAATAAAATTATCACTTTACACAGTGCCAGGACAAGCTATTTATTCCTTAACAAGAAAGACAATTTTGAGAGCAACAGATGGTATTATTTTTGTTGCTGATTCACAAAAGCAATTATTTGAAAAGAATATTGAAAGTTTAAAAGATATGATTGAAAATATGAAAGAATATGGTTTAAACTTAGAAAATACTCCAATAATTTTACAATACAATAAAAGAGATCTTGATGACATAGTTTCTGTTGAAGATTTGAATAACTCCTTAAATTTTAACTCCTTTCCGTATCTTGAAGCTGTTGCTATTCAAGGCATAGGGGTTATGGATTCTTTAAAACTTATTTCTAAACTTGTTGTAAGAAAAATTACTTAAAAATCATTTTCAATATCAACCTCTATTTTAACTTTATCCCCATCTTTTAGATTGAATTTTTCTCTTAATGAATAGGATGAAATAATTTCAAAAATATTTTTATGTTTAGTTTTTTCAGGTAAAACTATATATGCATCCAAATTATTTATTTTACAAGGAGATATTAATACTTTCCCATAACCATTAAACTCATCTATGATATAACAATTTTTAAATTTCAATTTTTTAATTGAACTATTAATTTCAACATTTAAAGTACCATCATAAATATCTTTTTTAATGATTTCTTTCATTTTTTCTTTATAAATTTTTATATATTTACTCCCCTCTTTATTACCAGATTTAACAACTCCTTCAAATATCATAGAGAATTTCTTGATAGTGCTTTATCAATAGAAGTTCCAAAGGGAAGTTTTGTCTTTTTGCCTTTTATCGTCAAATCAACCTCATTCAAATTAAGTGCATCTGTAAATGTAAAAACAATTTGTTTTAGGAAAAGTTTCTCTTTGATTATGGAATCAATTCCTGATAAATCAATATCAATATCAATTTTTATAGTTTCATCACTTATTTTATATGATAGTAACTTTGAATTTGTCGGGATCAATGTTATTAAAGGAGATGGTGGATTTAAAAGATTATTGAATATCACCTTTGCTTCATCTTTTGTTTTGTTATAAATTGTTTCAGGAGAAAGAAAAAGGTCGTTACCATCTTTATAAATATAATAAATTGGATATCCATACATACCTTCTGGAGGAGGATTTAAATCATAATACCATCTTGTTAAAGGTTTTGATGTGTCGAAATTCCCACCTATAGTTTCAACGCTTTTTCCATCAATAAGAAAAAGCACTCTTTTTACTCCGGGTATTTCTGTAATGGAGAGAATAGTTGAGTACATAAAGGCATATTCAGAACTCGAACCAAAACCTCTATAATTTAAGATATCAGAAGTGAAATTTAAATAGATCAAATCACCCTCAATTTTTAAATCTTTTAATATTGCTTCGTCTGGGATTGTTTTAGAAACTATACTACTTAATGATGAATTTGGACCAGCCTTTAATTTGCTGAATATGAGTTTAGCCCATTCAACGGAATCTTTTGGTTCTGATATCTCTTCTTCAATAACAATTGGATGTTCATTATTTTTATCAAAAAAGTAAAGGTTAACCTTTTTTCCTGATGGTAATTTTGATGAGAAAAATGTAAGTGATGAGGATATTGGCATTGAACTCCAATATAAATCATTTTTTTTACCTTCTATAAGTATAGTGACATTTCTTAAAGATGTATTTCCAATTATAGTATTGACAATAGAATATAAAGATGCAGCTTCTCCAGTTACACCTTCAAGAACTCTATTTTTAATTTCTTTTGAAAAAGAAACTATAGCTTCATCTTTATTAATTTCTACTGATAAAACTCTTGTTTGTGGATCAACAACCTCTTTTAAACTTTCTGATTCTGGTCCTGAGACAAGCTCATCAATGAGTCTTTTTATTTTTTCCTGAGTAGAGGAATATTTTGGTATTGTTCTTTTCTCAAAAATCAGTTCATTTGACTTTTCATCAAAAAAATATATTTTTGCTGTGTCAGTTCCTCTATTAAAAATATTAAAATCAAAAAATCTTAATGAAAACAAAAAAATTATCAAAAATATTAAAATAATAAGAAAAGCAATTCTTCTTTCTTTATAAACTTTTTTATTTACAGTTTTTTTTCTCATCAATTTAATTATATAACTTTATATGAATAGACCAAAAGATCTAAGTGACAGATATAAAAGAAAAAGGCCAAGAACAAGAAATATTATTGAGGTTACTAATTTAATTTTCCCTACATTTTTTCTCATAAATTCACCTAAATTTCTATTTGTTAAGCCAAAATAGACACCTAAAAAAATAATAATTAAAGGTAAGACAAACATCAAATTATAAATTATTAAATATAGAGTAGCCTTACTTGTTAATTCTGGAATACCAATTATATAAACAATTGTTGGTAAATATGTTTGGCCAGTACATAAAAATTCAATTACGGATATAGGGAATGCTATTAAGAAAGCAGTTAGAAAAATTAAAGAAGATTTTGGTTGTTTTTTAATAATATTTTTTGCACTTTTCTTGAATACCCCTGGAAGTTGTAAAGTTATATCCTCACCTTCACCCCTTTTTATTTTTAAATAATCACGATATGAAAGAAAAGCAAAAAAAAGGACAAGGATAGACATAATTATATACAAGATTTTTGAGAATAAAGCAATTACTGAATATTTTTGAATAATTCTAAACAAGCCAATACCTGAAAGTAGATAAGCAAGAAAAACACCTAAAGTGAATGAAATTCCAGTTAATAATATATCCTCTCTCTTCCTATTTTGAGATAAAAGAAAAGTTATAAAAAATATCAAGACAGCAAAAGCACAAGGATTTACACCATCTATCAATCCTGCTGCAAATATAACCAAAACTCCAAAATTCTGAAAGTACTCTTTTATTTTTTCTTGACCAGAAATTGTTGAAGATAATCCTTTTAATAGATACTCTGAATCTTCATAACTATAATTATTAATTTTTTTATTAATATTATTGAAAATATCATTTTCTCTTATATAAACATCTTTACCAATAAATATAGCTGGAACAACCCCCCTTTTATCTTCAGGAACACCATAAAATTCATCAAGTTTTGCTCTTAATTCCTGATTTTCTGTAAGAACTATATTAAGTTTAGTTATTTTTAACCTACTATCTTTAGCCTCAAGTGATTCTAAAAAGGGTTTAACCCTTGCACATTCAGGACAACCCTCAATATAAAAATAGTATATTAAAATATCACCAGAATAAGAAAGAGTAATTTTAGAGAAAAAAGAGAATAAAAGAATAGTAAATAAAAAAAATAATATTAATTTTTTCATTCTATTTTAAAAATTCTACTAATTTTTCTTCAATATTTTGGGTCGTTGGAGAACCATGAAATAAAATAGTTCCATCAACATCAACAAACAATATCTCAGGTGTGAATTCTATTGTTAATAACTTGAGAACTTCTTGATCCTGATCTATTGCTATTTTTAAAATATCTTTATTTTGTGTTTTTGTTAAATATTCACTTGTAGTTTTCTCTTGTGCTGTTTCAGATATAAAGATATAGTTAAAATTTTTACCTTTTCTAACTTTATTTATTAGTTCATCAAATTCATGAGTGTGCTCAATACAAGTGCCGCAAGAAGCATTTGTAGATACAATTATTGTTTTTTTACCTTTAATCGTTTCATTTGAAATAAGATTTCCATTTATATCTATAATTTCAAAATCTGGAATTTTATCACCGACTACAAGTCTTTTATACTCTTTTGGTTCAGGATTTAGATTGTTAAAAGCCTCAACACCATAATCCATTATATATGAAAGAGACGAAATCTCTTTTATTTTATCTCTTATACTTGTTGAAAGTTCACTATTTTCAGCAGGAAGTGCTACTGGTTTTGATAAAAGATCCTTAAAATCTTTTCCAACAAAACTATTAAAAAAATCTTCCCAGTTTGTTTCTATTTCTGTTTTGATTTTACTCAAGGGCAATATTTTTTTAATTTTTCCGTCAGAATCAAAAGCAATTATCATTTTTACTGAATTATCTTTATTTTGTAAAATAAGATTTGTAAAGTTTATCAATGTATATTTTCCAAGTAATGTGCCTTTTTTATTTAGAATTGTATCAAATGAAGCAGTTATGTTGGGATCATCAGGTAAATTTATCACTTTTGTTTCATAAATTGTATAATCACTTCCAAAAATTGTTTTTAATCCTTTATTTAAACTCATTTCTCTTGATGAAAGTGTTGGAATTAAAAAAATAATCAAAAATATTATTATTAGTACTGCAATAATTATGAAATATGTTTTCAAAAGGTTTTTCCCTTTGTTACCTTTTTTCTTATCGTTTTTTTCTTTGTTCATATATAAACCTCCTATCAATCAAGTAATGATTTAATTTTAATAACTTCACCATTTTTTATATATACTTTAGGCATTCTTTTTCCTATTCTCGTTACTATCTCATAATTAATGGTTCTACATTTTTTAGCTATTTCATCAGCACTTACCTCTTCTTTTCCATTTTTACCCAATATTATAACATCCTCTCCGATTTGAGGATTTTCAAAATTAGAGATATCAATCATAATTTGATCCATTGTAACAGTTCCAACAACTTTAACTCTTTTTCCTCTATAAATAACAATCCCTTTGTTAGAAAGTAATCTTGGATATCCATCTGCATAGCCAAGAGGAAGAGTTCCTATTGTTGCCTCTTTTTTTGTATAATATTTTCTCCCGTAACTAATTGGTGTATTTTCTGGCACATCTTTTATAAAAATCAATTTTGCTTTAATTGACATAACTGGATAGAGATTAATATTTTTTATTTCTCTTGATGGTTTTAATCCATAAAGCATAATTCCGCATCTAACTCCGTCGAGTATATATTGTGGTAAGTCAATTACAGTTGCTGAGTTTCCATGATGTTTAAATGGTATTTCGATTTCCTCTTTTTTAAGAGAATCTACAACTTTTTGAAATCTCTCAAATTGAACTTTTGAAAAACTTTTATCACTTTCATCAGCAGTAGAAAAATGTGCATATAGTCCCTCTATAATTAAATTCTTAAATTTCATTACATTTTTAATAAAATCAACTGAATCTTGCCATAAAACTCCCACTCTTCCCATACCAGTATCAATTTTTATGTGAACTTTCACTTTTTCCTTTCTAATTTCGCATAAATTGTTGAGTTCTCTTGCAAAATCTAAAGAGTAGATAGTTGGGATTAATGAAAAATCAAGTATATAATTTACTTGCTTTGGAAATATATATCCGAATATTAAAATCGGTTTAGATATACCATTTATTCTTAATTCCATTCCTTCTTCTAAGGTTGCAACTGCTAAATAATCACTCCCAAGTGTTTCGAGTTCTTTTGCTATTTCAACTGCACCATGACCATATGCATCTGCCTTGACAACTGAAATTATTTTTTTATCTTTCACCCTTTTTCTAATAATTTCATAATTCTTTTTTAAGTTATCAAGATCTATTTCAGCCCAGACAGGTCTTAACAAAACAAAATCTTCGTTCATGGCTTTACTACATATGTAAACTCATCAAAATATAAATCTCTTCCTAAATCAACTTTTCCTGTATATTTTGGTTTTTTTTCTCCATTGATTTCAACTCTATATAAATGTGAATTATACCAGAGCTTCTCAGGATTTTTTATATTAAAAGGATTTTCTTTTACAATTAAAAGGTCACTTTCAATTATATTATCGCTCAATTTGTAATATGAAAAGTTTCTTCTAATATCGGTTATTACAAGATTCATCTCATTAAGAGATTTTTGTATTCTAAACCATTTATCTATATTTGATTCTATACTACTTAGTCCAAAATATCCAGAGCATCTATCACCTTTCAATGCCTCAACCATTCTCGAAACAAAAATTAGTAACCCTTCAACTGTTTCAACTGGATCTGTAAAAAATGTATCAAATTTGTTTTTAAAAATATCTTCTAATGGGTCTCTTGCATCATAAGTATATACTTCTATGTTCTTAAGATTTTTCTCCTTCTTGACAGAATTTATATAGTTAACTAATCTCTCATCTATCTCAAGAACAGTTATTTCATCAACTATGCCTGATAAGGAAAATAGAATACCCATCAGATCATCATCACCAAGAATTATAATTTTCTTTTTATAAAGATCCCCTCTTGAAAGCATATATAAAAATCTTGATATTGCTGATTCATTATCAATAACACCTTGATCATAAACATTAGTAGGTAGTGGCCTATTTTTTGCTATTTCATCATATTCTTTAATTAGGGTAGACCATAAATTTAGATTATCGTAAACTCCTCTTCCATTACATTTATCACATAAAAAAGATGTTGATATCTTTTTATCTATTTTATTTTCTAAAGAGAAGATGCCATCTTTTTCTTTTATAATTTTTTCATCTGAAAGTTTTTTTAATTCATCGAGGATCTCTTTTGCAGTATAATTACTTTTTGAAACAATCTCAAAAAAATCTGTATCTTTTCTTGACAAAATCATTAATATTTCTTCTCTTACTCTTTCCACTTATTACCTCCAAAAATTTTCATATAATAATTTTATACTATTTGATTAAAAATTTAGATAATAGAATTATTGTTAGAGGAGAGATTATTGTTGTTAAACCTACAGCTTTGGCAAGAGTTTTTTTATTTAAACCTATCTGTGCTCCATATATTATAGTTGCCATCATTGTAGGCATCATACTTTGTAACAATGCAACATTCAGTATATTTATTTGAATTGTAAAGAAAGAAGATACAAAATAAAATAAAAATGGAAAAATTATTAATTTAAAAACTGAAACAGGGATTAAATATTCTAAATCCTTTTTACTGAATTTGAATTCAAGGTTTATTCCAATATACAACATAACAAGTGGTGTTGTTGATAATTTTAAAATATTTAATGATTCAATAATGATTGATGGCATATAGAAGTTTCTTAAAATAAGACCAATTAAAAAAGCAATTATTGGTGGTGAAATAAAAGATGATTTTATATTATTTATACTGTTACCTGATAAAATGGTAATTAATGGGTAAATAATTATAAGGAATGTATACAAATGAATCTGATCAAAAAGAATACCATATGGTAGATTGTTTGCTCCAAAAAAAATCTCAACAAGTGGATAACCAAGAAATGCTGTATTTCCCATAACTCCAGATAGTATAAGAGTTGAAAGTTCCTTTTTATCTTTTATATATAGTTTCCCAAAAACAAAAATTAAAAAAAATTGGATGATTGTTGTGAGAGGAACAAGAATGAGAAGTATAAGATAATCTCCAGAGAATTTAGTAGTTAAAAGAGAATAAAGTATAAGAGAAGGTAAAGATATATTGAAAACTATTTTCTTTATTACCTCTCCATCCTCTTCTTTTAAAAATTTTATTAATTTAAGAATATAGCCAACAAGTATAAGCAGAAGAAAAGAAACAATTTTATTTACCATCTACTGCTCCATTGACTAAATTAACAAAAAAATCACTAATAATATTGTAATCTAATTTGCATAAATTAACTATCTCAAAATCTCTATATTTTATATTAATAAAATTCAAAATATCATCTATCTTACTCTCGTTCTCTTTTGAAAGAATTAAATCTGAGGTTATAAGAATTACTTTTTTATATCCTATATTAATTAAATTTTCAATTGCTTGATATATGTCTGGTTCGCAATAATCTAAAAAAGCTATATATGTTTTGATTTTTGATTTTATATAGATTAAATTTTTTAAATCTATTATAGAGTGATAATATTCATCATTTCTAAAATTTCTTTTCCATTTTTTAATTTCGTTGCTTATGTTTTCAAAAATTATATTTTCTTCATCAGATAATTCTAAATTAGATTCTATTTTTGATTTTAAATTTAAAAATTTTGATAGCTCATTTTTTGGGAAATCTTTTGGAATTCCACCTTCTCCAATCAATAATAAAGAAGTTTTATTGTTATCCATCTTTTAATATTTTACAATAAATTTTTCTTTCTCTTGGTCCATCAAATTCCAGAAAGAAAACTCCCTGCCATGTACCAAGCATAAGTTCTCCATTCTCTATTATCAGATTAACTGAACTTGATGTTATAGATGATTTTATATGTGAATCTGCATTACCCTCAAGATGTTTATAGTTTAAATTTTCTTTAGCAAATTCACTTAATCTATCAAGAATGTCTTCAATAACATTTGGATCAGCGTTTTCATTTATAATTATCCCAGCAGTTGTGTGAGGAACATATAGAACACAAACTCCATCTTTAACACCAAGTGACTTAATAATATTTCTTACATAATCTGTTATTTCTATAGCATCAACTCTTTTTTTAGATTTTATTCTTATTATGTTAAACATTTTTTTCTTTCTCCTTTAATATCTCAATTGCTTTATCGACTAATTCTCCTTTAAATTTAATATTTTTTAATTTTTTCAATTCATTGATTAAATCTTCTGTTTCTTTTCTCTCTAAATAATTTCTACCCTGTAGAGATGTTTCAATGAAATCTGCTATAGAAATTATTTGAGCATCTATCGGAATATTATCTCCTTTTAATCCATATGGATAACCCATTCCATTGTACCACTCATGATGAAGTAGGACAAAATTTGCTATATTTCTTAATGGTTCTGAAGTGGATAAAATTTTATAGCCAATTTCAGGATGTTTTTTAACTAATTCAAATTCATCTTCTCTAAGTTTCGTTGGTTTATATAAAATATTCTCTTTAATAGCAATTTTACCTATATCATGTAAAAGAGATGCATATTCAATATCTTCAATCTGATCAGAATTTAAATTGTATTTTTCAGAAATTTTTTTTGAATAATATGATACACCTTTAGAATGTTCATATGTTTCTATATCTTTAGTTTCTATTGTCTTTAAAAGAATTTTAGCTATCTCATCTTTTAATTTTTTATTTGTTAAATAAATTTCATCTTTAACTCCATTTAATCCATTAAATGAATAATAGGCATCAGAATCTCCGTTTTCTAAGTAACCTTTTTGTAATCTATATATAAAAAATTTTAATATGTTTGTATCATTTTCACTTATTTTTTCTTTTCTTGAAACCTCAATATATGAATATTCATTAAAATTCAATTTTAAATTATTTGAGTTATCATCTTTATTTCCAACTGCAACTGCTTTATCATTGAAAGAAACAAAAATATAGTCAAGTTTTAAAAAATCTTTTAAAATATTTACCTCAGTTTCTAAATCTTTATAATTATTCATCTATTGCTTCCTCTTAAATTATAGAATATAACACAATAACACATCTTTATATTTTACCATTTTTTAGTTTTTTTAATAGAATAAAAATATTTTAAAATAGAATAAATATCTTTATTTCGAAAAATAGAATTGAATCATGTTTTTTTAATACCTAGTTAATATATTAATTTACAATAACATACCTCTTGACAAAAGTTAATTTCAACTTATAATTTTTTATTAGAAATTAGCACTCTTTAATTTAAAGTGCTAAATAGGAGGTGAATATATGAAGCTAAAACCAATAGGAGACAAGATAATTGTTGAACCTGAAAAAGAAGAAGAAAAAACAAAATCAGGTATTGTTCTGCCTGATACTGCAAAAGAGAAACCACAAAAGGGTAAAGTAATTGCAGTTGGTCCAGGTAAAATTTTAGACAATGGACAGAGAAGTCCAATGGAGATAAAAGAGGGGGATATTGTTATTTATTCAAAATATGCGGGAACTGAGATAAAAATTGAAGATAAGGAATATTTAATTGTATCTGATAGGGATATTTTAGCTGTTCTTGAGTAAAAATAAGGAGGTAAGATATGGCAGCAAAAGAAATTCTTTATAGTGAAGATGCAAGAAAAAAACTCCTTAAAGGAGTTGATGCTGTTGTAGAGACAGTTAAGGTGACTCTTGGTCCAACAGCAAGACATGTTGTTCTTGAGAGAAAGTTTGGATCTCCTATTGTATCAGATGATGGTGTCTCTATTGCAAAGGAGATTGAATTAAAAGATCCATTTGAAAATTTAGGTGCTCAACTTCTCAAAGAAGTTGCATCAAAAACAAATGATGTAGCAGGAGACGGGACAACAACAGCAACTGTTCTTGCTCAGGAAATGATACATGAAGGACTAAAACTTATATCTGCAGGAGCAAATCCAGTTCTTCTTAAAAAGGGAATGGATGATGCGGTTAATGAGGTTGTTAATTATATCAAAAAAGTTTCGATGAAGGTTGATGAGAAAAAGAGAATAGCAGAAGTTGCAACAGTATCTTCAAAAGATCCAAAAATAGGAGAAGCAATTGCAAATGCTATGGATAAAGTTGGAAAAGATGGAGTAATAACTGTTGAAGAGTGGCAAGGTCTTGAAATTAAAGTTGATCTTGTAGAAGGAATGCAGTTTGATAGAGGCTATATATCTCCTTATTTTATAACAGATCCTGAGAAAATGGAAGTTGAACTTAAAGAACCATATATTGTGATAACAGACAAAAAGATTTCAGGAGTTCAAGAATTTTTACCACTTCTTGAGAAAATTGTTCAAACAGGAAGGCCTTTCCTTGTAATAGCAGAAGATATTGAAGGTGAAGCACTGGCAACTCTCGTAGTTAACAAAGTAAGAGGAACATTCCAGTGTTGTGGTGTTAAAGCACCAGGATTTGGTGATAGAAGAAAAGAAATGCTTATGGATATTGCAGTACTTACTGGCGGAGAAGTTATCTCTCAGGATTTAGGAATAAAGTTTGAAAATGTAACACTTGATATGCTTGGCAGAGCAGATAAAGTAAAGGTTGATAAAGATAATACAACCATTGTTGGTGGAAAGGGAGAAAAGAAAGAAATCGAAGCAAGAATTGCACAAATCAAAAAACAGATAGAAGAGACAAAATCAGATTATGATAAAGAAAAACTTCAAGAGAGACTTGCAAAACTTTCTGGTGGAGTAGCAATTATTAAAGTTGGAGCAGCAACAGAAACAGAGATGAAAGAGAGAAAGCATAGAGTTGAAGACGCTGTAGCAGCTACAAAAGCAGCAGTTGATGAGGGAATTGTTCCTGGTGGCGGAGTTATATATATAAATGCCCAAAAAGTACTTGAATCACTAAAAAATAATGAAGTTGATTATAATGCAGGAGTAAATATTATTAAAAAAGCTCTTGAATCACCGCTAAGACAAATAGTAGATAATGCTGGAGAAAAAGGAGTTATGATTGTCGAAAAGATAAAAGAGAGTCCAGTTAATATTGGTTATAATGCAGAGAGTCATAAAATTGAAAATCTATTAGATGCAGGGATAATTGATCCTGCTAAGGTTACTCGTTCTGCTCTTCAAAATGCTGAATCCATTGCCTCCTTACTTTTAACAACCGAAGCTTCAATAACAGAAATTCCTGAAAAAGAAAAACCAGCACCACCTCCTATGCCAGAATATTAATAAGAGTTTATATTCAGGGCTCCGATTTCTCGGAGCCCTTTTTATTTTTATAAAATCTGATATATTTTTTATATGGATTTTATTCACCTTTTTATAAATCCAAAAAAGTTTTTTTTAAACTTAAAAAATAAAAATAAATTTATTATATCATTAGTATTTTATATATTATTCACAACGATTTTAATTTTTTCTATAAAAAATATTTCGAATTCAAAGGAATTTTTCTATGGCTCAATCATTCAAATTCTTTTCAATTTTATTTTTTTGATTTTCTTAGCTCTATTCTTAAAAGTTTTTTTAAAAATGTATGGTTTTGAAAGAAGTTTTATTTTATCTTTATCAGATTCATTATCAATTTTTTTACCATCTTACATAGTTTTTGTATTGATAATTCTTATCAACAAAAACTTTGTTTCTAATTACCAATATAGTTTAATAATTCTTTTTTCTTATAAAGAGTCATTTAGCTTTCTATATAAAACAATTTTTTATTTTACATATTTACCAAGAGCCATTCTTATTTTATATACCATTATTGGAATCAGATATATAAGTAATCTTGACCTTAAAAAATCTTTTTTTATAACTGCTTTAATTTATTTTATTTTCTATATTGTTTATGTAATTTAAAATGAAAAAATTATTTTTTAATGGGAAAATTTATGATGAAAATTTCAATATAAATAAAAATCTTTTAGTAGACGATGGAAAGATAATTTATATTGGAGATGAAGATATAGTTTTACAAGAAAAATATGAAAAGATTAATTTAAAAAAATCATATTTAACACCTAGTTTTTTTGATTCGCATCTTCATCTTTATCTTTATTCAAAGTCGCTTTTTGAATTAAATTTATCAAATATTGATAATTTTGATGATGTGTTAAGAAAATTGAAAGAATATACAATTGATGGTGATATTATATGGGGATTTGGTTGGGATGATGAAAAATGGAATTGTAAACCAAATAAAAAATTTCTTGATGAAATTTTTAAAGATAGATATGTAATTTTAAAAAGAAGAGATGGGCACTCTGTTTGGGTTAATTCAAAAATATTAAATGAAATTAATATAGATGAAATTTCCAAAATTAAAGGCTCAAAAGTAGAAAAAGATGAAAATGGCGATTTAACAGGAATTTTAAGGGAAAAAGCAGCTGATTATGTTTTTGAACATTTCAAAGAAAAACAAAATATAGACAAAATATTAAAAAAAGGAGTTAAAAAACTTCAGTCATATGGAATAACAGCTATATGTAATATGGATGGTGATATTCTTCCACATCTTATAAAAAATAGATTCAATTTAAGAATAATGAATTCAATACCATTGAACAAACTCAAAGAAGCAATTTCTATTGGAATAAGATCTGACTTTGGAAATAATTTCTTAAAAATTTGTGGACTTAAAATATTTATGGATGGTTCATTAGGTTCAAAAACAGCATATATGAAAGAGGGTTTTGAGGATGAAAAAAATAATTTTGGTGTTAAATATTTTGATGAAAAAGAGCTTGACGAAATTGTTAATGAAGCTAATAAAAATGGAATTTATGTATGGATTCATTCTATAGGAGATAGAGCGAATGAGATAGTTTTAAAAATCATTACAAAAAAGGGAAGACATAAATTAAATAGGATAGAACATTCTCAA
The DNA here is from genome assembly GCA_012517755.1 of bacterium. GTDB lineage: Bacteria > Caldisericota > Caldisericia > B22-G15 > B22-G15 > JAAYUH01. The sequence goes on from JAAYUH010000031.1 coordinate 20,473, forward strand.
ATTGTTTCTGAAAATTTCTTAAATTTTTTGAAAAATAAAAAGATATTTTTATCTGTTCAACCATCACACATATTACTTGATTTCGATAAAATTGAGAAATTTTTAGGTAAAAGAGGAAAATATACATATCCATTTAAAAGTTTAATCCAGAATGGAGCTACATTAATTTTTGGATCAGATGCTCCAATTGAAAATCCAGACCCATTAAGAGGAATTAATTTAGCAGTTGATAGAGTAGTTTTTGAGAAAGAATTTTTCAAAAATGAAGCGATTGATGTTGAAGAAGCATTTAAATCTTATACAATAAATCCCGCCAAAAGTGTTGAGATGGAAAATAATATAGGAAGTTTATCTATTGGCAAATTTGCAGATTTTGTAACTTTTACAGATGATCCGTTGTCTTTTAAAGGGGAGTTAATTTCAACATATATAGAAGGTGAAAAAGTATTTAAAAAGGATTAAAATGGAGGTTTTTATGGACTATTTTTTTATCGTAAACCCTGTTGCGGGTTTAGGTAAAGGATTAAAGGTTTGGGAAAAAATTGAAAATTATCTCAATAAAGAAAAAATTAAATTTGATTATAAAATTACTGAATATCCTAAACATGCAACAGAAATAGCAAAAGATGTTGTTAAAAAAGGTTATAAAGTATTGATTTCAGTTGGTGGAGATGGAACGACAAGAGAAGTTGCAGATGGTATTGAAGATAAAGATATTTCATTGGGAATAATTCCAGCAGGTAGGGGAAGAGATCTACCAAGAACATTAAAATTACCTAAAAATCCATTAGACGCGTTGAAATTAATTTTAAAAAACAGTAAAAGTATTGAAATAGATCATCCAAAAGTAAATGATGAGAGATTTGTTAATTTTTGTGGAGTTGGACTTGATGCTGAAGTTGCAAAAGTCGCAAATACTAAATATAAAGGCTTTGGTACTCTTTCTTATCTAATTGCTTTTTTAGAGGTACTTATAAAATGGAAAGTGCCTGAATTTGTAATTGAAGTTGAAGGTAAAGTTAGAAATATAAAGGCATATTTAATAACTATTGCTAATGGAAAATTTGCTGGTGGTGGAATGCAGATTTCACCTTATTCAAATATGGAAGATGGACTATTAGATATAGTTATATTCCATAATATGACTAAGTTAAAATTATTTTTTAATTTTCCGAGAGTTTATTTTGGTGGGACTCATATGAAATTAGATGTGGTTGAACACATAAGAACAAAAGATATTAAAATAAATTTTAAAGAAAATATCACAACTCAAGCAGATGGTGATCTTGTCGATGGAACAACAAAACATTTTAAAATTGATGGTAAAAAAATAAAGGTTTTTGTAAGTGAAAATTATTAAGTTTATTAATGATAATTATCTTTATAAATAGAAAAATTATATTTTTAAATATTTAAGAAGATTTTGAAGGAGGTAAAGTGAAGATTTCTGGCATAGTAATAGCGAGTGGAGAAGGCAAAAGAATTGGTAGAATAAAACAACTTCTTCCCTGGAAAAATTCAACAATATTAGGAAATATAATTGATACTTTAAAAGATACAGACCTCGATAAAATATACATTGTCTTGGGGCACGAAAAAGAAGAAATTTTAGAAAATATCAAGCATCATTTAACAGAGAAATTTGAAGTAATTTTTAATGAAAATTATAAAAAAGGAATGTTGACTTCAATTCAAGAAGCAGTAAAAAAAATTCCAGATGATTACTTTGGTTTTATTATTTTTTTAGGTGATCAACCATTTATAAAAAAAGAAACTGTTGATAAATCTATTGAAAGGATTAAAGCAAAAGATTACCCAATTATTGTCTCTTGTTATAAAGGCGAGAGGGGTCACCCAACTTTTATTTCATTAGAATTCAAAGAAAAAATTCTCTCTTTAGATCCAGAAAAAGGGGCTTTAAGAGATATAATTTATGATGCAAGGAATAAAAATTTAGTATTTGATTTTGAAACTGATGATGAAGATGTTATAAAGGATATAGATACTTATGAAGATTATATAAGAGAAAAGGAGGCACACAATGCATAATTCAGAGATATTTAATTTAGGAAAAGAGTTACTTGATAAAGGAGAAATTTTTTCTCTTGTTTCAATAGTCGATGCTCCAGGCTCTTCACCAGGAAAACCTGGTTTTAAAATGATTGTAAAAGAAAATGGTGAAACTATTGGTACAGTTGGAGGAGGAGCACTTGAATTTATTTTAACTAAAGAAGCACTAAAAGCAATTGAAGAGGAGAAACCAAGAATGTTTTCAAGAGATTTAGAAGATATAGGTATGAGTTGTGGTGGAAGTGTTGTTGCCTTTATCGATGTGATTGGTGTTAATGATAAAATTTATATTTTTGGTGCAGGGCATATTGGATATTCATTATATAAATTTTTAAAGAACTTTCCATTTAAAATTTTTATAGTTGATGATAGAGAAGAATTTGCAAAAAGTGAAAAATTCTTAGATGCAAATATAATAAAAGAAGATATGGTCGAATTTTCAAAAAAACTTGATATTAAAGAAAGAGATTTTGTTGTTATAGTATCAAGAGAGCATGCAATTGATTTTAATGTTGTTAAAGAGATTTTGAAAAAAGAGAAATATCCTTTTTATCTTGGACTTATTGGAAGCAAAAATAAAGCTAAAGAGTTTAAAGAGAAACTAAAAAGTGAAGGTTTTCTTGATGAAAAAATTGAAAAAATTCATTCACCAATAGGAATAGATATAAATGCAATCACTCCAGATGAAATTGCTATAAGCATTATTGCTGAATTAATTAAAGAAAAAAATTCACGCTCTTCAAGTTTACAAAAGTAGACACTCTATTTTTGTAAACTTTTTTGTAAACTATAATTTATATACGATCTTATAAAAGGTTTAAATAATCTTATAAATAATATTCTTACTCCAAGTTCTTTTTTCAAATCTTTAATATAATCATCTAACCCCCTTTTTTGATAATTCAGGAATTTTTCACTTTCTTCTGTATCCAGCCAGTCAACTGCAAAATAATTTTTTGTAAAAAATTCCTCTGGAGGCATTCCTATTCCTATTTCATTAAGAATTTTAGAAACCATATCTTTATAGTAATATTGGCATTTTTTTCCTCCACCAATATTCAATATCTTTCCCCATAAGTCATCTCTTTTTATTGCATTCACAATACTCAAAGCAATATCCTTTGAGTGAACAAACTCAATTCTATTATTCAATGGAACATCAAAAAGTCCATTGATAAAATTTTCTATTTTTAAATCAAAAGTTATTGATGCACCAAGCCTTAAAATTAAATATTTTAAATTTGATTTTTTTATCATCTCTTCGCACAAAACCTTATGATATGAATATATTTCATTTGGATGAACTTCATCAGTGATTTTAAGTGGTGGTTTAAGATGCTGAGTTATTCCATACACATGAACTGTCGATGTAAAAATTATTTTATTTGGTTTATCTAAACTTTCCATTGTTTCTATCAAATTTTTTGTCCCTTGAACATTTATCTTCTCAGCTATTTTTGGAGCTTTTTCTATATCAATTCCAGTTGATGATATTTTTGGAATTATGAAGGCAAGGTGAACGACTAAATCAATATTTTTTAGAGTATTTTTGACATCCTCTTCTTTTGTTATATCACCCCAAAAAAATTCTACATTTTTCATTTTTTTAGCATTCTTTAAATTTTTTTTATTTTTCAAATCAAATACTCTTACATCTAAGCCATGTTTTACTAACTCAGTAGTTACCTGTTGACCAATGTTACCCAAGCCACCAGTTATTAAAACTTTCATAACTCTTCCTCCTTTTTTATATTATTCAATATGAACTTAATCCCCTTTTTTGAAAAATCTTCATTCTCTTTATCTAAGAATAGAGATCTTTTTAATATCATACCTATTGCCAATGAGATAATTAATTGTGAAATAAATTCAGAATCAATTTCTTTTTTAATATTTCCTTCTCTTTTACCTTTTTCAATCATCTCATAGACATATTTTTTATATTTTTGAAATTGATATGATATTTTTTTCATTATTTCTGTTTCTTTTGATGCTTTTCTTAAAAATTCAAGAAATATTGTAAATTTTCCTTCAGATGTTATAAAAATCTCCTCAAGTATTATAACCATTTCTTCCATTGCCCTAAGAGTATTTTTTGATTTTTTCTCAATTTCATTCATTCTTTTATCGAGTTCTGAAAGATATTTATCGAGGATTTCTAAAAACAAAAATTCTTTAGTTGGGAAATGATAAAAAAATGCACCTTTACTTATTTCTGCTTTATTGCAAATATCCTGAACAGTTGTTGAGTCATAACCGTTTTCAGTAAAAAGAATTTCTGCTCCTTTAATAATTTTTTTCTTTGTTTCTTCACCTTTTATCTTTTTTTCATTCATAATCTTTCCTTATATAAAAATAAAAGTATCTAACTTTGTCTGCATATTAGTATACCGACCAGTTGGTATAATTATATTGGAAAAATTTATTTTGTCAAGTGTTTTGTTAATGCAAAGTGATATTATAATGAGTAACAATAAAATTTCTTATAAAATAGAGTTTTCAAAATTTTATACTCCATCAAGATAATGAATTAAAAATATGTTATTTTAAGAGAAGAAGATAGTTAAAGATATTAAAAAAAAGAGTTGAAAGAATCTATTGTCTATTTAATAAATTAATTCGAATGATTGCTTTTGAAAAATGAGTAAACTTTTGCTTTGAATTGATATAGTAGAATATTATTTAAACATTTTGTTATTAAAGTTAATTGATTCAAGAAGAAGTTTTTTTGATGCCTCTTTATAAATTTTTGATATTGTACCTATACTTGAAAAGATGTAATTATTGTCAATTAAAATTTTCGGATTTTTTGGAAGAAGTATCCTTTCATCATCTATATTTTTATAAATTTCCTTTATATACACTTTCATTGATGGAATTTGTGTTAATACACCGCCAGTTCCAACAACATATTTAATTCCTCTTAAATCTTTTCCATAAATTGCTTTTAGTTTTCCTGAAGGAGTATATAGAAATCTTACCTCTCCAACATGTCTTAGGAGCGATGTTTTTATGCACATTTCTGCGAGTTTTTTTGTTATATATATTTCATTTTTAGTTTTTGGGATAGGTTTTAAATACTTTAAATATTTTTTAATTTTTTCAACTTCTAATTCATCAAAAAGATTAATAACATTTTGGTGTGATACATAAACTCCAAGGTCGCCTTCGACAGTTCTTTTTGCAATTGGTTCTGGATATATAACAATTGAATCTTTTTCAATTTTACCTTCTGTAACAGAGTGAACATCTGTTGTTGCTCCACCAACATCAAAGCCCATAACATCGCCAATTTCGTCATAAAGAAGAATAAAGGCATTCATAACTGCACCAGGTGTTGGAATTATCTCACCCTCAACATAATTTCTTATCTTTTCCATACCAGGAGCATTAACTATATGCTCTTCAAAAACTTTTTGAATAATTTTTCTTACTGGTTCAATATTTAATTTATCAATTTCAGGATAAACATTTTCTGTTATATATACTTTAAAATTTTTCTTTAAAAAAATATTTTTAACCTCTTCTTGAATTGCTTTATTTCCTGCATAAACTATTGGAGGCCTAATATTTAAATTAGAAAGTCTTTTCGCATTTTCAATAATCATATTACTTTCACCATAATCAACTCCACCTGAAAGAAGTATTATATTAGGTTTAATCTCTTCAATTTTTTCTAAATCATATTTACTGATAATTCCAGAAGTTACAAGTTTTGTTATTGCTCCTGCGCCAAGAGCAGCCTCTTTTGCTGCCTTTGCTGTCATTTCTGGAACAAGACCGTGAACAGTCATCTTTAATCCACCAGCAGCAGATGAATTTCCATACATATGGGACCATGTTAATTCTGTCTCATTCAGTTTATTTTTTAAATCCTCTATTGCGTTTCTTAATCCAATAGTTATATCTCCTTCTTTTGTTGTTGTAGAAGATATCCCTTTTCCAAGATAGACTGGATTTTTCTTTTTAAGATTACTAAATGCTGAAACTTTCGTTATAGTTGAACCAATTTCAACCACAAGAACCTCAATCTTCATATGATAAAAATTATAACATAGTTCATTTTTAGGTAAAAAATTTTGTTTATAATATAAATTGTTGAAAAGTTAACTCGAAAGATTGAGATAAAAAGATAAATTTATAGTTTTTATTTTATTTCTATCATCAATATAAAATCAAATTTTTCTTAACTGGTTCAAGTAGTTTTTACTTAAAAAATCTTTTTCCTGAATCTTCCTTTGGAAGAAAAACTTTATATGAATTTAATTTTACATAATTACTAAAGATTATTCAGGTTTTGAAAATACAATTTTAACTTTAGATCTATAGTTTTGAAAATATCAAAAATTCTTGTATCATTTAAGTATGAAAAATTTAATTAGTTCTAAAGGATTTTGCCTTGTAAGTTGTTTATTTAGATTGATAGTTTTTATTGTAATTCTTATTATCATTATTTTTTTAGTTAAAGGTTGCGTAAAAATAGTTTTTTAAATGTTAATTATAAGATGTTCGAAATGTAAAAATAAACTTTTTAAATATGAAAAAATTGGAAAAGGGAAACTCCTTCATCTCTGGAAAAAAAGAATCAAGAAAGAGTATTCAATAATAAAAAGTAATAAAAATATTTATTGTGAATGTGGAAATTTAATTGGAGTTGACGAAGGAATTTATATCAAAATTATAAAAAGCAGTATAACTTATAGCGGAGAAATAATTAAATAAATTTGATAAAATAGTATAAATTGTTTTAAAAGGAGATTATATGAGAAAAAGATTTTTTTTAATGATTCTTTTGCCAATCTTAATGATTTCTATAAACATTCAAAATTTATCTGCAAAAGATTATTCTATTCCAAATGTAAAAATTGATGTAACACTAAATAAAGATGGAAGTGTCTATTTTGTTGAAGAAAGAAGTTATTCTTTTCAAGGGACCTTTTCATTTGGATACTATGATTTACCAAAAACTGGTTATGAATCTTTAGAAGAATTTTTAGTTTATGAAGGAGATACTCTTTATAAGGATGAGCAAACAAAAAATATTAATACCTATTATATTGAAGATACTGGAAATAATTACAGAGTGAATTTTTTCTATAGTGCTACTGATGAAACAAAAACATTTAAATTTATATATAAATTAAAAGGAGTAACAAAAGTTTACAAAGATTATGGAGAATTTTATTGGAAATTGCAAGGGGTGGGATGGGATAAGAAAATTGGACTGTTTGAATCAACAATAAGACTTTTAACACCTGTTCCAATGGATGATTATTATATATGGGCTCATGGTCCTCTATGGGGCAATATTGAAAAGGTTGATGATAAAACAATTTATCTGAAAGTTGATGATGTTCCAGAATATACTTTTGTTGAAGCAAGAATTTTAATTCCATCAAACTATTTTACTGAAGCAAAGAAACTATCTGGAAATATAAAGGATAATGTCATAAATGAAGAGACAAAACTTGCAAGAGATTCGAATGTAAAAAGAGTTTTAACATCAATTTTATTTTGGTTACCAATTGTAATTTTTGCTCTCCTACTTTTCTATATTTTTTATCTTTATAATAAATATGGAAAAGAGTATAAAGTCCCAAAAGAATATGATTATATAAGAGAACCACCAAGTGATATTAAACCAGCAGTTTTAGGCCACCTTTTAACTTTCGGTTCTTTTAATGATACATTTTTAAAAGCAACAATTATGGATTTAATACATAGAGGAATTATTAATGTTGAAAAAGATCCAAATTCAAAAAATGACTATATTTTTACTTTAAACAAAAAAGAGGAGGAGCTTCAAGCATTTGAGAAAATTCTTGTTGATAAAATTCTTTTTGACACAAGTGATTCTTTTACAGTTAAAGAACTAAATAAAAAAATTAAAAAAAATCAAGAACACTATTATTATATTTTTGAGGATTTCAAAAATGAGATTAAAGAGGAAGCAAAAAAATATGACTTTTTTGATAAGAAAAGTGAAGGAAAAAGTAATTTTGCAATGGGACTTGGTTGTTTTATTCCAATAGCAGCTATAATTTTAACTGTTATCACGAGAAATTTGTTATTTTTATTATGGTTGATTCTTGTTCCAATATATTTAATTGTGGGTTCAGCTGCGCTTAAAAGAAGATCTTACAAAGGAAAAGAGGAGTTCGATAAATGGATGGCACTAAAAAGATTTTTAAATGATTTCTCAAATTTAAAAGAATATGGTCCAAAATCAATTGTTGTATGGGAGAAATATTTAATCTATGGAACAATTCTTGGAGTAGCAAAAACTGTCTTAAAAGCATTGAAAATTGTATTCCCTCAAATTGAAGATGTTGAGAATGGGAGATTATTACCAATAGCAACAGGTGCTTCATTTGCAAATTTTGATCAGAGTTTTAATTCATTGAATAACGCTATATCAAGAGCAGTATCTGCAACATCATCAGCATATAAAACTTCAAAAAGCTCATGGAGTTCTGGTGGTGGAGGTGGAGGTGGATTCTCTGGTGGGGGAGGTGGTGGAGGTGGAGGTGGAGGCGGTGGTGGTTCTGGTGGTGGTATGGGTTAGATAGTAACAAAAGTTCCTGACCCTTTTATTATTTAGAGATTGAATAGCTCTGGAAGCGGTATGTGTTAGATTTATAAATTTTATTTTATATTTGTTTTATATGCTCCAACAGATCTTCTTAATGCTTCAACTTCTTGTGGGTGAACAGATAAAGCACAAGGGGAACCATTTGTCTCAAGGAGATTCTCATTTTCTCTTATTAATTTAAAAAGTGGGCTTCTCAATGCCTCTTTTAAACTTGAAGTTTTAAGATTATGAGTTGCAATATTAGAAACTGGACATGGTGTTAAATCACCCAAAGGTGTTATATGAGCGAAACCCTTTCCAGCAGAAACACAACCTCCAAATTTCTCCTCATCCCCTGGAGAGTGAATTATAAATAATGGTTTATTCAATCGGAACTCCTTGATTTTATTTCTAAAATTTTCATGTTCTTTTAATTTTAAACATAATTTATTATTATTAATTTCATTTGGTGACATTGGAATATATTCTGTAAAAAATATTATCTTGATGCCCTTATTTGTTAAAAAATCTATATTTTCAGGGTTCAGGAAGTATTCATAATTTCCCCTTGTAATCGTAACCGATATTCCAATTGGTATTCCAATATTATTTAGTTTTTGGATAGTATCCATTGCTTTTTTATAAACACCTTTCCCTCTCCTCCCGTTTGTTAGTTCTGAATCTCCTTCAATGCTTATAATCATAGCGATGTTCGATGAATTTTTTAATTTTTCATAATCTTTTTTAGTCAGAACTGTGCCATTTGTAAAAATGATGAATGTTCTATTTTTAAATTCCAAGCATAAATCAACTAAATTTGGAAATAAAAAGGGTTCTCCACCTGCTATGATAAAGGAAAAAACTCCTATTTCGCTTGCCTCCTTTATGACTTTCTTCCAATCTTCAAAATTAAGAGGAGCCTTTGAATTATTCACCTTCTCGAAATTATTTGAGATATTCCCTGCATTGGAAGCAAGACATCCAACACACTCTAAATTACATTTTGAAGTTATGCTTAAAATCAAAAATGGGGGGATCATTAAATCATTTTTAAGTTCTTTTTTTCTAATTTTTTTACATAATTTATGGGACATTAACACATAACATCACTTAATTTTAAATTAGAACCTTTAATTACATCTTTTAACTCTTTTTTCATAATTGTAGTTCCATCTTCTCTATAAAATTCTATTTCTATTATTTTTTTCTCTATATCACTCTTATTTAATAAACCAAACCCAATAAAAGAATCTTTAGTTGGATATCTACTGAATTCACTAATTGGAACTTGAAAAAATATATCTTTATCTTCACTAATTTCAGGATTTGAACAAATATTTAACCATAATAACCTTATTAATCCTAAAGTTAACAAACTAACCAAAATCTTTTTCATTTTTTACCTTCACCTTTAGATTTTTTACTCTCCTTTCTGTTCCCTACTTAATCATATTATAAAAAAAATAGATTTCAAGAGGATGCGTAAGTCTAAACAATCTAAAAATTTAAAATCTTCAATATTAAAAAGTAATCTATAATTATAATTAGTAAACTATCTTTTATTATCCTTAAAAATTTTTCTTAATTTTTTTAATTCAAATTAAATATGGTAATTAAACCTTGAGATGGAGAGACAAGAAACAATTTATTATTTTGGAAAATTAACTCTTCGTATATATATTCTGTTGAAGATAAAGAATAGTACCATAGAGCTTCTTTTGTATTTCTATCATAACAGATATAATAACTGATTTGATTTTTTTGTTTTGGATAATAAATTGTTTGTTTAGTAAATAGAAAATTTTTACTGATTCCTAAAATTCTTAAAGAATTATTTACATCTGGAAATTGAAGTAACCATATTTTTTCTCCTTTTATTTTATCTGAACAAACAATGTTAAAGCCATTATAACCCGACTGTGATTTCTCATCTATATAATAAACATAATCACCAAATAAAAATTTATTATAACCAGAGAGTGTCCATAAAAAATCACCATTATTTCTATTTATAGAAGTAATTGAAGTTATGTTCAAACCACCACGATCTAAAATTAAAACATCTTTGTCACCTATAATTGTTTTTCCTAAAACTTTATCTGATAATGGAATTTCATATATTTTTTCTAATTTATTTAAATCATATGCATATAATTTATCTTTTGTTCTAACATAAACCTTATTATCATAATAGAAGGGATCACCACAAAAGAGTGAATAATTTTCATCAAATTTTTTAAGAATCTCTCCAGTAAATCTATCAAGAATTAAAAAGTGTCTTTTATAAATATCATATATAGATAAACTTGAGTCAACCTCTTTACATGTAAATTCGAGTTGCCCTATGAAAGCATATTTATCATCCACTGTTGCAAAAGTGAAGGGATCCTCTTCACCCATCTTCATAGCAGATAAAAAATTCCACCAATAATCTAAACATTTTTCATTTACAATATTAATTGTTTTCTCCCAAATAATTTTTTCATTAATTAAATTAAAACAAGTAAAATAACCAATTGGAATTCTATCTTCAAGGGTTAGATCACTTCCTTTTGGTGGTTGATAGGTTTTTTCTATCCAGTATTCAAAATAAAAATGATCACCATAAATTTTTATCGGTTTTAATGATAGAAAATTATTAACTTTAATAAAATTTCTTAAATTCCACTTTCTAACTAATTTATAATTTTTAAGATCTATCTTTTTAAGTTTGTATTCTTTATCAATTGAATATAAATAATCTCCATCTATAATTGGATAATAGCAATCTTTAAGATATTTCTCTGACTCTTTAAGTGGTATTTTTTGAAGTTTAAAATGAAATGACATTTTCTCATTATTTACTAAAATTTCTTCTTCAATTGGTTTATAAGGAGTTTTATAAAGATTAATTTTATGTTTACTATAAGAAATATTTTCAATAGTGCATGGGGTCAGTTTATTTGTATCAAAATCATCAATAAAAACCATTGCCCATTTTGGTTCAGAATCAATATCTAATGTAGAAAATAAAGGAGATAAAGTTAAATTCAATAAAATAGCTCTTTTATCAACTTTAACATCTAATTTTGTATCTTTAAATCCAAATTTTTTTAAAACAATCTCATACTCTCCAAATTCTATTTTTTCAAGAACACAGGGAGTTAGCCTTCCTGTATCTTCTCCATTCAAATACATTTTTGCACCTTGTGGTTCAGAATTTATCTCTATTCTCCCATATTTTATTATGCAAGAGCTGAATGTTAAAGATAAAATTATTAAAATAGAAAGTAAATAAATTTTTTTTCTCATTCTACCTTAAATTTTAACATTCTTAATCCATTCTTAGTAATAAACATAAACCAAATTTCACCATTTTCTGTTACTCTATAGAAATAGCCTGATGTAAAAATAGCATTTTCAATCAAATCTGTTTCAGTAAAATTTAAACTATATAAACTAAAAGAATTAGATTCATCTTCGAATATTAAAATATCAATAAATTCATAATTTATTCTTTTCATCAATAAATATGGTCTAAATTTATTATCTACTCCTATTAGTTTTAAATCTATTCTTTCAAAATCAGGGATCAATATTTTCTTAATTTCCTTACCTTGACTATCTTTTTTTATAAGCCATATTTTATTAGTTCCAATAGGATCATTTTTCAATAAGTAGAAATTATTTTCATTATCAACTTTTGAAGTAGAAAAATTAATATTTAATTTTTCTCCATTATGAATTTTTTTGTATATTAACTCGTTATTACAAAAATATCCTAAGAATAGATTATCACTATAATCAATATTAAGAGTTATAAAGTGTGGATTTTCAGGAAATAGATAATTTAGTCTTTCATATATATTTATCTTTCCATCAACACATGTAAAAATTTTCCCAAGAATTGGGTCAAGAATATAAATTTTACTTTGTGAATCAATCACTAAATCACCTAATCTTTTACTTCCTATACAATTTAAATCTATTGATTTTACGAATTCACTATTTTCATCTATAACTAACACCCTTTTTTTAACACTATCAAGTATATATATGTTTTTATCTTTTCCAATAAAAAAGGTTTGTGGATATAAACAAATTCCACTTTTATCATTAAGCCAATTAAAACCAACCTCATTTTTATTATCACCATAAGGAATATCAATAATAGTTTCAGGTTTCAAAACAATACTTTTTGCTATTCCTTTTGATTTTTGTGATTTTATTAAAAAAATTGAACTTAATATTAAAATTAAAGTTATAATTAAAATTAAATATTTTCTTTTCATTTTTATTTTCTCCTTTTAAGGATTGTTTGTATCTCCTATAGCATAAAGATAGCCATAGCCACTAATCTTAGTTATTCTCCAATAGCTTAATTTTTCCTCTATAACATAATCCCATGGATGAAGAATCCATCTATCACCAGAAGCATCTGTATATGTATAAATTGCTACATGATCTAAAGTAGAATCGCTTTCCCAATCAAAAAATAATAGATTAGATTGTCTAAGATTTCTAAAATCAGAATAAAATGTTTTTCTTGAAATATAATTTCCTCCTATATTCCAATAAATATTTTGACAATAATTATTTCTTGTTCCATTTGGATCTGGTAAACAAAATCCCATTTCAAAAGATACATTTAATACAAACCCACTACAATCTACTGCTCCACTTCCATGAACATTATTACCTTTATACCAAAATTGATGAGAAATCCCTCCAAGTCCATATGGTGTTCCAATCCAGGTTCTCCCTTGTCTTATATAAGCAATACCTGTAGGATAATTGAACTGATTTAATATAAATGAATTTGAAACAACATTGATATTATGATTACTTGCTCTAAGAAGAAAACGATAGGTTCCTTTTTGAATTAGATCAGTGTAAGGATTTCTTAAATATGGAGATCTATATCCATCCCAACTAACTGAATAAGTGCCTGGGTTATAATAGGTAGTATCTTTTGCAACTGCAACCTCTTCATACCAATTTCCTGGACAATATTGTGATGGGCTACTACAATATATCCAGTAATAATATGGAGATTTATTAACTGTAACGCTTTTTACAATATAAACAGTTACATAGTCACCCTCTGTTATATTGAATTTTATGGTTACTTTATTAGGATTATTTGGATCATTATTAGGTGTATAAGGATTAGGTGAAGGTTGATTTACAATAGTAATAATTGAAGAGGAAAACACAAATTTAGAAGGGTTAACGAAGATAAATCCTAATACCACAAATAACCCTAAAATCAACAAACTAACTAAAATCTTTTTCATTTTTACCTCCTTCATCTTTTAGATATTTTCTTTTACCTTTTTGTTCCCTCTCTCACCTCCTTTTATGCTTCAATTATAATCAAAAAAAATCTGTCAAGGGGTTAAAAATTTCTATATATTAAAACTCAAATTTATTAAAAAAGTTTCATCTTTAATTTTCTGTTATTTTAAGTATTCTAAATTAGAATAATTAATATTAAATGTTTGTTAAATTATTTAGATTATGTATTATTGACATGCCCCCATTTCTTGGACATTCATAATTTTAATAGTATAAAGATTCTTATCAAAGTCAATAGGTGTCTCATATCCAATAGCACTGTGAGGCCTTTCATTGTTGTAGTAATCAACATACTTACCGATAATCATTCTTGCTTCATAGATATTTCTGAATAGATAGAGGTTAAGGCATTCATTTCTTAGCTTATCCATAAATGATTCAATGTAGCCATTTCTTTCGGGTTTCCCTTTTTCAATGAACTCATGTTTTATCCTCTCCTTGAAGAGAAACCTGTTTAGGACTCTAGATATGAATTCAGGTCCATTATCAGTTCTTAAGATCTCTGGTTTACCATTTTCTTCAATAGAAGCTTGTAATAATTCTGTTACTCCATCACCAATTATAGATCTATCAACTTTATATCCTACTACTTTCCTTGTATAGATATCCATTATGATAATTATTCTAATCCCCTTTCCGATTGATAAAGCATCATGGATGAAATCCATTGACTATATTTTGTTTCTTTGATCAGGAGAGCTTATAGTAAGAGAAGATGTTGAAGAATGGGTAAATGTTTTCTTCTTTTTATTCTTCCTTTCAAGGTTCAGTAATCTGTAGATTCTATAG
>JAAYUH010000004.1 GCA_012517755.1 bacterium
TCGTCTATTATCCAATGGAAGAGACCTTAGATGGCACAATTTCAAAAAATAATTTTGAGAGGATAATGAAGATTGTAAAAGATGTTGATATGGTTGTTATTGGACCTGGAATGGGATTGAATCTTGAAACAGAGAATTTAATTTTAGAACTTATTAAAAATATTCAAAAGCCCATTATTATTGATGGTGATGGATTAACTTTAGTTAAGGATAATTTAAATTTATTAAAAGAGAGAAAATATACAACAATTCTTACTCCACATATGGGAGAGTTCTCAAGATTAACAAAATTAGAGAAAGAAGAAATTGAAAATAATAGAATAAAAATATTGTTAGAAAAATCTAATGAACTGAACTCAATAATTGTCTTAAAGGGATATCACTCTCTAATCTCTTATCCAGACGGCTCTCTATTTATAAATATGAGTGGAAACCCTGGACTTGCAAAAGCAGGAACTGGAGATGTGTTAAATGGAGTGATATGTGGAATGTATGGAATTGGTTTAAATCTTTTTGATGCTGTAAGAATGGGTGTTTTCATTCATGGTTTAGCAGCTGATATTTTAAAAGATAGATTAGGTGAAGATGGAATTACAGCAACTGATTTAATTAACTTTCTTCCATTCACAATTAAAAAATTTAAAGAGAATTTTTATGATATAAAGAAAAAATATTCAATTGAGGTAGTAGTTTAAGGAGATTTATGATTTTACCAGATGAATTAAAATTTGATGAAGAAAAAGAGTTGGAAAGAATAAAGAATTTCATAAGGGATGCCTTAAAAAAATTGAATAAGAAAAAAGTTTATATAGGTTTATCTGGAGGTATTGATTC
Organism: bacterium; assembly: GCA_012517755.1. Taxonomy (GTDB): domain Bacteria; phylum Caldisericota; class Caldisericia; order B22-G15; family B22-G15; genus JAAYUH01. The sequence goes on from JAAYUH010000004.1 coordinate 835, forward strand.
TGCAATTATTTTAAAATTATTAACACTATCTATTGATAAGGAAAATATTTTTGCTCTTATAATGCCTGATAAGGATAGTAAAGGAGAAAATTTAATTGATGCAGTTGAATTTTCTAAAAGTTTAGGAGTAAGATATAAAATTATCAATATATCAAAAGTTCTTTCAAAATTTGGAATCTATAGATCTTTGCCCTATTTCATTCTTCCAACAAAAAAATTAAGAGAGAAGGTAACTCAAAATTTCTATAAAAATTATGAAAAAAAATTTGGCAAATCACCCTTTTATTTATCTTTTAATGTTCCAGAAGAAGTTGAAAAAGATAATTTTTTTAATAAAGGTATTGCTTATCATAGAATAAAACATAGAATAAGAATGGTTTATCTATATTATTATGCTGAACTTAACAATGCAGCTGTTGCTGGAACGACAAACAAAACAGAAATTAATCTTGGTTTTTTTGTAAAATATGGAGATTCAGCATCAGACTTTGAACCAATAGCACATCTTTATAAATCACAGGTATTCAAACTTTCAGAATATTTGAAAATTCCTGAAAAAATTATTTCAAAGCCTCCATCTCCTGATTTATTGCCAGGAATTACAGATGAATTTGCAATGAGCTTAAATTATGAAATGATTGATAGAGTTTTGTTTAGATTTTTAAATGAAGAGAAGCCCGAGATTATTTCAACTGAATTAAACCTTGATAA
>JAAYUH010000032.1 GCA_012517755.1 bacterium
TATATATCTATTATCGATACTTGGAGGAGCAAGAATACCTTGATAGCCACTGTTATTATGAATTGCTTCATATAGATTTTTTCCTGTTACATCATAAGCATATTTTAACCAGTTTACAGATGTTAATGGCTCAGCACCAAAAATTTTCATAACCTTACATCTTTCTTCGTCAACTTTTTCAAGAACTTTTGCAACAGAATTTGATATTCCCTCGAGATAAAATTCGAATTTACCTGCAGTTGATTCAATTCTTGCTGCATTCAATAACAAGGTTGCTGGATGAAAGACTGCTCCAATATTGTTAAAACTTGTATAAATTATATTATCTGCAACTTCAAATTCAGGCATAACCTCTTTCATAACCTCTTTAAGTTCACCATTTCTCTTAGAAGGCAATGCTGCAATTGGTACAGCGTTTTTTATTCTAAATATCTTTACGACTCCAGGATTTGACATTCTTGATGCAAAGATAAAGGTTTGTGCTTCTGATAGTATTACATCTTTTTTTACTCCTTTGTTTTTGAATACATTTTTAAATTCAAGCACTCCCCCTGTTCTTCCAGGATTAAGTAAAATTATTTGACCATCTTCAACAAAAGGAGCCATTTTTTCTGCGATTTGCTTATGAGCAAAAGCTGGTACAACAACCATCAACAATTTTCTATCCTTCATCGCTTCTTCTAAATTTGTTGTTGCAAAAGATATCTCATATACTCCTTTTACTTCACCCTCAAGTTTTATTCTTTTATTTTCTATAATTGGCGCAATTCTCCAACTGCTTCTGTTGAAAAGAGATGTATCAAAACCTTTCATTGCAAAATATGCAGCAAGGGCTTGCCCTCCATTTCCTGCACCTATAACGCAAATATTAACCATAAATCCACCTCCTCTTTAGGGTTTTTTATATTATATCACTCAACCTTTAGTTTATAAACAGACTGTCTATTTTGTAAACAAAAAGGTTAACAAAGAGACAGTCTCACTGTTAACCTAAAATTTGTGAAATATTCTCCTCGAAAAGTTGTGTTAAATTATCTTTTGTTAAGATATCATTTACTTCTCCATCTTTTAAAATTTCACCATTTTTTAACAAAACAACTCTATCTGAAATATATTTTATTGATTCTAAATCATGGAAAACAGAGATTATTGTTTTATCCATTTTTTTAATCTCTTTTAAAAGTTCTAAAATTTTTGATTTATATTTTAAATCAAGATGTGTCAAAGGTTCATCAAGAACTATTATCTCACTTTCCTGAATAAAAGTTCTTATTAAAGTAATAAGTTGCTTCTCGCCTTCAGAAAGAAATTGAAAATTTTGATCTTTAAGATGCATAACTCCCATTTTTTCCATCCAGTTTAAAACAATTTCCCTATCCTCTTTTCTTATAAAACCATTAATATATGGAACCCTACCAAGGATAAGAAAATCAAAGGTTGACATAGGAAAAAATGAGGAGACTTTTTGAGGTACATATGAAAATTTTTTTGCTCTTTCCCTTTCTTTAAACTTAAAAACATTTTTTCCTTCAAGAAAAATCTCACCTTTTTGTGGTTTTAAAATTGATAGTATTATTTTCAAAAGTGTTGTTTTTCCACTTCCATTTGGACCAAAAATTGAAATTGATTCACCTTTATTAATAACAAGATTTATATTTTTTATAAAATCTTTTTTGTTATATGAGAAAAAAATTTTGTTTACCACTAAGTAATCCATAATCTTTAATAAACCCTCTTTTTAAAAAGAAGATATAAAAAAAATGGAGCACCAAGAAATGATGTTATTATTGAAACAGGTATCTCGGTGGGAAAAAGAATCATTCTCCCAATTAAATCTGAAACCATAAGTAGTAATCCACCAAGAAGTAGCGATAGTGGAATAAGTTCAATATGTTTTAATCCAAAAATAGTTCTTAATATATTTGGCACCATAAGACCTATAAAACCAATTATTCCAGATACATAAACACTTATTCCAGTAAGTAGAGCTATAAGAAAAAGAGTAACTGTTTTTAATAGTTTCGTATTTACCCCCAAAGAGTGAGCCTCATCCTCTCCAAGAGAAAAAGCATCAAGTTGTATATTTATTAATATCGAAAAAAATAGACAGGGAATAAAAATTATCAAAAGGAGGTTTATCTTTTCAAAATTTATCGTTGAAAAACCAGTTAATGACCAGAAAACACTTTTATTCAAAACATCTCTTCCCCAAATTGATAAAAATGATGATATTGAAGATAAAAGATAGTTAAGTGCTACTCCTGCAAGTAAAAGATTTAATGGAGTAATTTTCCCCTTGATTCTACTTATAAGTAATATTATAAAAGTTGTGAAAAGGGCACCTAAGAATGAGAAAAAAGATAAGGAAAACTTAAACATCATATCCAAACCTAAAAATAGTGATAGCGTTACAAAAAAATTTGCTCCAGATGAAATTCCAAAAAGGAATGGATCAGCAAGAGGATTTAAAAAGAGTGTTTGGGAAAGTAGCCCTGCAATTGAAAGTGATGCACCGACTAAAAATGATGAGAGAACTCTTGGAAGTCTTATTTTTAAAAGAAGTTCATCTCCATTTTTAGGATTAATTAGAAATTTTAATATCTCTAAAATTGAATATCTTTTTGAACCATAAGAAAGAGAGATTAAAAAAATTAAAACAGATAAAATTATCAATATTAAAACAAAAGTTTTTTTCTTCATCTTCCCTTAATTTTCTTCATCTTCCCTTAATAGTGTACAGGGTGCCTGACCCCCTGTACACTAAATGAATCAACCTTGCTCACTGAATGTATCAACCTTGCTCACTGAATGTATCAACCTTGCTCACTGAATGAATAGAATTAAACAATTCCTCCATACCATAAACAATTCTTGGTCCAAGCCTGAATAATAAATCTGGATTAATGTAATATACACTTTTATTTTTTACTGCATCTATATTTTCCCATCCAGGTCTCTTTAAAACTTCATCAATATTCTGACCCATATAAGCAATGATGATAACCTCAGGATTCTCATTTATAATAAACTCTTGAGAAAGAATAGGCCAATCACCTTTTGCTTTTTTAGCGATGTTTATTCCACCCATCTCTTCAATTATTTTATCTAAATAACTATTTTCTCCAACAGACATATATGGATTGTTCCATAATTCAAGATATACTCGCTTTTTTGGTAGTAACTTAGCTTTATTAATCAAAGAGTTTCTTTTTTCTTCCATTTTATTTATTAAATTGTATGCTTCCTCTCTTTTATCAACTATCTTACCAATTAATTCAATTAGATTAAGAAGTTCATCAA
>JAAYUH010000033.1 GCA_012517755.1 bacterium
AGATGTTATAGTATCTCAAACTGGTGAGAAGGGGCTAATCACCCATCAACCAATTGTAAGGATCGAAGAGATTGGAAAATCATCTGTAATTTATGGAGATGTGACACCAGAAATAGCTAAAAGAATAATTGAAGAACATATTATAAAAGGGAATCCAGTTTTTGATTATGTAATTCAGACAGGAGAACCTATTATTGAGAAAAAAACCGAAGAAGGGAAATAGGAGGACAAGATGCCAAAAAGGTTGGATGTAATAATTTGTGGTGGCACAAACTGTTCATCATCTGGTAGTTTAAAAATAAGGGAAAGATTAGAGCAGGAATTAGAGAAAAGAGGTCTCAAAGAAGAGATTAATGTATTAGTTTCTGGATGTATGGGTTTATGTCAACTCGGTCCAAATATGGTTGTTTATCCAGATGAAGTTCACTATATAAGAGTGACAGAAGATGATATACCAGAAATTGTTGAGACCCACTTTTTAAAAGGAAGAGTCGTTAAGAGATTACAGTGGATGCCTTCTGATGTAGATAGATTTTATAAAAAACAGCATAAAATCACAACTGCAAATTGTGGAGTAATTGATCCAGAAAATATCGATGAGTATATAGGTGTTGGAGGATATGAAGCACTTGCAAAAGTTTTAAATGAAATGACACCAGAGATGGTGATAGAAGAAATTACAAAATCAGGTCTTATAGGAAGAGGTGGAGCAGGTTTTCCAACTGGTCTTAAATGGAAATCAACAAGAGAATCTAAGGGTGATGAAAAATATGTAGTATGCAATGCAGATGAAGGGGACCCTGGTGCTTTTAAAGATAGAGCAATTCTTGAGGGTGATCCACATTGTATTATTGAGGCAATGACAATCGCAGGATATGTTATTGGAGCCCAAAATGGATATATCTATGTAAGAGCAGAATATCCGCTTGCAATAAAAAGATTGAATATTGCTTTAGAACAGGCAAGAAATTATGGTTTGCTTGGGAAAAATATTTTTGGGACAAATTTTAACTTTGATATAGAATTAAGAATGGGTGCTGGAGCATTTGTTGCTGGAGAGGAAACTGGTCTTATCTCTTCAATAGAGGGACAAAGAGGAATGCCAAAGCAAAAACCTCCTTATCCTGCTCAAAAGGGAGTTTGGGGGAAACCAACACTAATAAATAATGTTGAAACCCTTGCAAACATAAGACATATAATATTGAATGGTGGAGATTGGTATAGCTCAATGGGGACAGAGAAAAGTAAAGGAACAAAACTTCTCTGTCTTACAGGAAAGGTAAAAAATACTGGTTTAATTGAAATTCCTTTTGGTATAACTCTTGGTGAAATAGTTTTTGATATTGGAGGAGGAATACCAAATGATAAAAAATTTAAAGCAATTCAAATGGGTGGACCTTCTGGAGGTTACATAACTCCTGAATCTTTAAATACTCCAACAGATTATAAAGAGATAGAAAAACTTGGTGCAATAATTGGTTCTGCTGGAATGATAATTCTTGATGAGAACAATTGTATGGTAGATATGGCAAAATTTTTTATAGATTTTACACTATCTGAATCTTGCGGACAATGTACACCCTGTAGAGATGGACTATTGAGAATGAAAGAAATTCTTAATAGAATCACAAAAGGTTATGGCAAGTTAGAGGATCTTGATGAACTTGAAAGATTAGCAAAAACTATTAGAGCAACCTCTTTATGTGCATTGGGAGGTACAGCACCAAATCCTGTATTAACTGGGTTAAAATATTTTAGAGATGAGTTTATAGAACATATTGTTGATAAAAAATGTAGAGCAGGTGTTTGCGCTTCTCTCTTTTATGCTCCTTGTGTTAATGCCTGCCCTGCTGAGGTTGATGTATCTCGTTATATTGCATATATGGGAGATGGAAAACTCAAAGAGGCATATCTTGTTCATATGGAGAATAATCCATTTCCAAGTGTCTGTTCAAGAGTGTGTCCAGCATTTTGTGAAAGGCCATGTGAAAGAGGTAAATTTGATGAACCAATTGCAATAAGAGAAGTAAAAAGGTTATTCTCTGATTGGGCTAATGAAGTTAACTTTCAGTTTTTACCCCCAGATAATCCAAAAAAAGAGAGAGTTGCAGTTATTGGTTCAGGCCCAGCTGGATTAAGTTGTGCTTTCTATTTAACAAGGTTAGGATATAAACCTACTGTTTTTGAATCTTTACCTTTACCAGGTGGAATGATGATGTATGGAATTCCAGATTATCGTTTGCCAAAAGATACTCTAAAAAAAGAGATTGATAGAATTGTAAATGCTGGAGTTGAATTAATTTTAAATAATGAGATAAAAAGCATAAATGAACTGAAAGAAAAAGGTTTTGATGCTATATATATTGCTGTTGGAGCTCATGAATCATTGAAGATGGGAATAAAAGGAGAAAATTTAGAGGGTATTGTAGGTGGAGTTGAATTTTTAAGAAAAATAGCCATTGATAAAAACTATAATTTAAAAGATAAAAAGGTTGTTGTAGTTGGTGGTGGTTCAACAGCAATGGATGCAGCAAGAGTAGCAATTAGACTTGGTGCAAAAGAAGTTAAGGTTGTTTATAGAAGATCAAAAGAAGAAATGCCAGCTCAAAAAATTGAAGTTACTGAAGCAGAGGAAGAAGGAGTTATCTTCCATTTTATGGCAAATCCAGTTGAATTTATTGGTAATGAAAAAATTGAAAAAATAAGATGCATTAGAATGGAGTTCAAGGGATTTGATAGGGCTGGAAGAAGAAGACCAGTACCAATTGAAGGTTCAGAGTTTGAAATTGATGCAGATTTAGTTCTTTTATGTTTAGGCCAAAAACCTGTAATTTCAAAATTCAAAGATGAGATAGAGATAAATAATGATGACACAATAAAAGTAAATCCAAAAACTCTACAAACTAATTTAGATTATGTATTTGCAG
>JAAYUH010000034.1 GCA_012517755.1 bacterium
TTTAAATAATAAAAAAAGCATTGTTAGCATGCATAGTATTTATATGAAAAGAGTTATGCAAATTATTGAAAAAATATTTAAATTGTATATAATTTTTTAAGAGCCTTCTTATCCTGAGAGGTGGAGGGAACTGGCCCTAAGAAACCCAGCAACCTAAATCACAAAGATTTAAGGTGCTAAATCCAGCAGGCTCAATAATTGCCTGGGAGATAAGAAGGTTATCCTCTCCCAGAGTTACTATATAGGAGGTATTATTATGAGAAAATATCTTTATACTTCAGAATCTGTAACTGAAGGTCATCCTGATAAAATAGCAGATCAGATTGCTGATAGTATTCTTGATGAATGTTTAAAAGTTGATCCCTACTCAAGAGTTGCATGTGAAGTTATTGTCACTACTGGTTTAATCCATATTGCTGGAGAGATAACAACAAAAGCAAGAATAGATTTTCAGGAGATTGCAAGAAATGTAGTAAAGGAAATTGGTTATGATAAAGATGAATATGGTTTTAATTATGAAAGTCTTGGTGTAATAGTTTCTGTTAAAGAGCAATCACCAGATATTGCTCTGGGAGTTAATAAATCTCTTGAATCAAAAGAAGGAAAAATGGATGAGACTCTTGGTGCAGGAGATCAAGGAATAATGTTTGGTTATGCCTGTAATGAAACAGAAGAATATATGCCAATGCCAATAATGTTATCTCATAAACTTGTAAAAAGACTTGCTGAAGTTAGAAAAAATGGAACATTACCATATTTAAGACCAGATGGGAAATCACAAGTAACTGTTGAATATAATGATTTAAAACCAAAAAGAGTTCCTAAAATAGTGCTTTCTGCTCAACACAATCCTGATGTTCCTATAGAAAAAATTAGAGAAGATCTTATTAAATATGTTGTTAAAAATGTTGTCCCAGAAGAGATGCTCAAAGATACTGAATATTATATTAATCCCACTGGAAGATTTGTTGTTGGGGGTCCAAGGGGTGACACAGGATTAACAGGAAGAAAAACAATTGTAGATACATATGGTAGTATGGCAAAAAATGGCGGAGGATGTTTTTCTGGAAAAGATTCAACAAAAGTTGATAGAAGTGCATCATATATGACAAGATATGTGGCAAAAAATATTGTAGCTGCAGGAGTTGCTGATAGAATTGAAATTCAAATTGCATATGCTATTGGAAAAGCAAATCCTATTTCTATATTTGTTGATACATTTGGGACAGGAAAAATTCCTGATGATGAAATTGAAAAATTCATTGAAAAAAATATAGATTTCACTCCACTTGGTATGATAAATAAACTTGATTTAAGAAAACCTATATTTAAAAAAACTGCAGTATATGGACATTTTGGTTGGGAGGGATACTCCTGGGAAAAACTCGACCTTGTCCCGCTCTTTAAATCACTCATCAAATAAAATAGTTGATGTTTTAATTGAAGATATTCCTTTAAAAAGCGATTACCCACTTTACTCTTTTTCTGTTCCAGTAGAGTTAGAAGATGAAATTGATGTAGGAAAAAGAGTTTTTGTTCCTTTTGGTAAAGGAAACAGATTAAAAAAGGGTATCGTTGTAAATATCAGTGAGGGTAGGGGGGATAATTTGAAAAACATTTTTGGTTTAGTATCAAAGTATAAAATAATTGATGAAAATGGTTTGAGAGTTCTTTTCAAATTAAAAGATAAATATTATATACCAATAAATAGTTTATTAAAAAAATTTATTCCTCTTGGAAAAAGTAAAAAGGGTGAAGAATTTATTGTTTTAAAAGATGGCTATGAAAATAAAATCAAAGAAAATGAAAAAAGAAAAATTGATTGTGTAAATTTTATTCTTGAAAATGATGGTTCAATAAAATTAAATACTTTAAAAAAATTTTTTTCAACAAATTTAATAAAAAACTTAGAAAATAGAGGAATCATAGAAAAAATTTATAAGATAGAGAAAGAGAGAGAAATAACAAAAAAAGATTATAAAAATATTAGTTTAACTAAAGAAGAAATTAAAATTCCTGATAAACTGATAATATCTGGATTAAATTATGTTGAAAGATGGAAATATTATGTAAAAAAATTAGATGATGTAATTAAGAGTGGAAATAAAGCAAAAGTTATATTCCCTGAAAGAATTTATGTTGATGATTTCTATGATTTTTTACCAGATGAAATAAAAAAATTTACATATAAAGTTACAGGTGAGTTTGGTAAAAAAATTAGGGAAGACCTTTTCCAGGGAATTGAAGATGGATATGTTAAATTAATTATCGGAACTGCATTTTCTCTTCTTCTACCTTTAAATGAAAAATTGATAATAATTGATATGGAGGATAGATTCAGAAATGTTGAAGAGCTTTTAAATGTTAATATATATGAGATTGTCTCAGATTATATTGAAAGAAGTGATAAAAAAGTTATATTTGGTGCTTATTTTCCATCTTTAAATCTTACTTTAAAAGCGAAAAGAGAAAATATTGAGATAAAAAAAGAGAGATTACATTTAAAAAATATTAAAATTATATATAACAGAGAGGATCTTTTGATAACTCCTGAAATTAAAAATGTTATAAACAAAAATAAAGATAAAAAAATATTCATTTTTTATCCAAGAAAAGGTTATTTCACATATTTTCTTTGTGATGAGTGTGGGTATGTTGAAAAGTGTCCAAATGATGGTGTGCCATTAACATATTTTTCTGAGAAAAATAAACTTGTTTGTAAAATATGCGGATTTGAAAAAAATCTTTTTGATTTTTGTCCTGTTTGTGGTGGTATAACTATGAAATTCACATCTCCAGGAACTGAAAGAGTGAAAGAAAGAATTAAAAAAATTTATAAAGATAGAAATGTTTATCAACTTGATGAATCAATAACTGGAGGAAGTAAAAAGAAAAGAGAGGAAATAGAAAAAGAGTTCATGCAAAAAGGAGACATTATTGTAGGGACGAATATGATTTTACCGCTCCTTAGAAAAGTTAATGATTTTATCTTTGTCTTTTTGAATATAGATTTTGTTTTGAATTTTCCAGAATATGACTCTTTTGAAAATGTTTTTTATCTGATTATAAGAGTTTTGGAAGAAAGTGAGATAAAAAATAGTAAAGTATTCATACAGACAAAATTTCCTAAAAATATAATTTTTGAATCATTGAATCAAAAAAATCCATACCTTTTCTTAAATGAAGAGCTTAAAAGAAGAAAAGAATCAAAATTTCCACCATATGCAAAATATATAACAATAGAAAACTTTGATTTATCGTATACAGAATCCTTAAAAAAAATAAAAGATAATGAAGATGAAATCTATTTTGAGGATAATGTTGTTAAAATAAAAACTAAAAATATAGATAGATACAAAGAGATATTTGATAAAATTAAATTTAATAGTAGAATAATAATAAAGGAGTTTTGAATGAGTAAGATTTTAACCATTGGAAATCCAGTTTTAAGAAAAAAATCTCAACCTGTAAAAAAGGTTGATAAATATATTGAAAAACTCGTTGAGGAGTTGAAAAAAACTCTAATAAAGAGTGAAATACCTGCAGTAGGTTTATCTGCTCCTCAAATTGGTGAACCTTTAAGAGTTATCATTTATAGGGATAATGATAAAATTCACACTCTCATCAATCCGAAAATAATAAAAAAAGAGAAAAAAATTACATTTGAAGAGGGATGTCTTTCTATTCCAGGAATTTTTGGAAATGTTGATAGAGCTGGAAAAATATATGTTCAAGCATTAAATCTTTCTGGAAAACCTATAGAAATAGTAAAAGAGGGAATCCCTGCAGTAATAATTCAACACGAGATAGATCATCTTGAAGGCATTTTATTTGTCGATAGAATAAAAGATGTAAAAAAATTAAGAGTTGAAGAGGGTTATAACATACCAGAAGAATTGTTGAACAGAGTTTAATGAATATTATTTTTTTTGGTTCTGATTCTTTTTCTCTGCCGTTTTTAGATGATTTAAATAAAAAATATAAAATATCCCTAATTATTACAACAAAAGATAAAGTTGGTGGGAGAGGTTTAAAAGTTATTGAGACACCAACAAAGGTTTATGCAAAAGAGAAAAATATTCCTTTTATTGAAGTTATAAAGATGAAGGAATATTTTGTAGAGATAAAAAAATATGATGGTGATATAGGTGTTGTCGTTTCATTTGGAAAAATAATACCAGAAAATATGATTAATATGTTTCCAAAATCTATCATAAATCTTCATCCTTCACTTCTTCCAAAATATAGAGGCCCAAATCCAATAAGGTGGCAAATTTTAAATGGTGAAAAAGAGAGTGGAGTCACAATAATGAAACTCACAAAAGACGTTGATGCAGGACCAATTTTATTACAAAAGAAGATAAATATTGATGAAGAGGATAATTACACAAAACTCACAGAAAAATTAATAGAAATAGGTAAAGAATGTTTGAATGAAGCATTAGAACTAATTAAAAATAAAAAAGATATTTGGATTGAGCAAAAAGGAGAAGTATCTTATGCTCCAAAATTTGATAAAAAATTTGAGAAATTGGATTTTAATTTAGAGGGAGAATATTTAAAAAGAAAGATATTATGTTTATCCTATGAACCTGGTGCTTATGCATTTTTTAGAGGAAAGAGGATTAAAATTTTAGATTGCTCTATAGTCGACGAGAAATATGATGGAGATTTTGGAGAAATTGTTTTTGCGAATAAAGAATCTTTTGGTATAAAAACAAAAGATAAAATTTTAATTCCTGAAATTCTTCAAGTCGAGGGAAAGAAAATTATGACTATAAAAGAATTTATAAATGGCTATAAACCAAAACTAAAAGAAATATTTTCCTGATAAAAATTCCATTTAGTGTACAAGGTGACAGGCTGCTTGTACACTATCAGTAAATTTCAAGAAATCTATCTAACTCCCAATTCGTAATATGAGTTCTAAAACTATCCCATTCCTCATTTTTTGCTTCAATAAATTTCTCTATGATATGTTCGCTTAGAGAATCAATTAAAACTTTATCTTTCAGAAACTCCTCCTTTGCTTCCATCAAACTTCCAGGTAAACTATCTATCCCCCTTTTTTTTCTTTCATCATCACTTAAATTGTAGATATCAATATTGGTTGGCTCACCTGGATCAATATTATTTCTAATTCCATCAATTCCTGCGGCAAGAATAACTGAAAATGCAAGATATGGATTACAAGATGGATCAGGAGACCTAAACTCAATTCTTCTATATTTTCCATTCGCAGATGGAACCCTTATTAAAGCTGATCTATTTCTTAATGCCCAAGAGATATAAACTGGAGCTTCATATCCAGGAACAATCCTTTTATAAGAATTTATCAAAGGATTTGCAATAAAACAGATTCCTTTCGCATGTTTCAATATTCCTCCAATAAAATATAGTGCCTCTTTTGAAAGTTCATATTTTCCATTTTTATCATAAAAAATATTCTCATCTCCTTTAAACAAAGATAGGTGAGTATGCATTCCTGAACCATTAATTCCATAAACTGGTTTTGGCATAAATGTAGCATGAAGTCCATATTTTAACGCAATAGTCTTTGTTACAAGTTTAAAAGTTATAACATTATCTGCTGTTCTCAGGGCATCTGAATATCTAAAATCAATTTCATGTTGACCCTCTGCAACCTCATGATGTGATGTTTCAATTTCAAAACCCATCTCTTTAAGAGTCGTCACTATCTCTTCTCTAACTTTTTCACCTAAATCTATTGGTAATAAATCAAAGTAACTTCCATGATCATGAGTTATTGTTGTAGGTCTTCCATTTGCGTCTCTTTTGAAAAGGAAGAATTCTGCTTCTGGACCAGTATTAAAAACATATCCAAA
>JAAYUH010000035.1 GCA_012517755.1 bacterium
AAAAAAACTGGATTCACGTTTTCACGGGAATGACATAGGGGTAGGAATGACAAAGACTGGATCCCCCATTTTCACAGGAATGACAAAAAGAATTACATAAGAACGACAAAATGAAGTGTGGTTAAATTCACTTTTACACAAGAATGATAACCTATATTTTTTTATAATATTTTACATTTTTAATGTATTATTAAAAAATAAATATAACTTTGGGATATATAGAGTATTTAAATTTCATAGAGATCAATGAAAATCATTTATTAATAGATGAATATATCATTTATATAAAAATTATGTCGACAATTATAGAAAGAAACAATTAATAAAATTATTGACCCTATTTGTATTAGATGATAAAATAGTTTTGGAGGTTTTTTATGAGAGAATATGGAACAGTTAAGATAAAAAGAGGATTAGCTCAAATGCTTAAAGGCGGAGTTATTATGGATGTTACTAATGAAGAACAAGCAGTTATTGCTGAACAAGCTGGTGCTGTTGCAGTTATGGCTCTTGAAAGAGTACCTGCAGATATAAGAAAAGAAGGCGGAGTTGCAAGAATGGCAGATCCAATCATTATAGAGAAAATAAAAAAAGCAGGAACAATTCCAGTAATGGCGAAAGTCAGAATTGGTCATTTTGTTGAAGCTCAAATATTAGAAGCAATGGAAGTTGATTTTATTGATGAGAGTGAAGTTTTAACACCAGCTGATGAAGAACACCATATTGATAAATGGAAATTTAAGGTACCATTTGTTTGTGGAGCAAGAGATCTTGGAGAAGCATTAAGAAGAATTAATGAGGGTGCGAGTATGATTAGAACGAAAGGAGAGGCAGGAACTGGAAATGTAGTTGAAGCAGTAAGACATATGAGAAAAATTATGGATGAAATTAGAAAGATCGTATCGATGTCAGAAGATGAACTTTATAATGAAGCAAAAAATATTAATGCACCTTTTGATCTGATTCTTGAAGTTAGAAATCTTGGAAAATTACCAGTTGTGAATTTTGCAGCAGGAGGAATAGCAACTCCAGCAGACGCTGCATTAATGATGCAACTTGGGGCTGATGGAGTTTTTGTTGGTTCAGGAATATTCAAATCAAATAATCCTGAAAAAAGAGCAAGAGCAATAGTAGACGCTGTTACCTATTTTGATGATCCAAAAATTCTTTCTGAAATATCAAAAGATCTTGGAGAGCCAATGCATGGTATAGATATAAAAACTCTATCTGAAGAAGATAAACTTCAAACAAGAGGAAATTAATGCAAGTCGGAGTTTTATCTTTACAGGGTTCATTTGTTGAACATATAAATATCTTAAATAAAATTCCCGGAGTTAATGGTGTACAGGTAAAGAAAAAGGAGGATTTAAAAAAAATAAATGGTCTAATAATACCAGGTGGTGAATCTACAACAATAGGAAAACTTCTTGAGAGATATGACTTACTTAATCCATTAAAAAATATGATTTCAGAAGGTTTTCCAGTTTTTGGAACTTGTGCTGGTTTCATACTTTTATCAAAAAGAATTTTTCAGGAAAATGATCAACCACTTTTAGGTGTTTTTGATATAACTATAAAAAGAAATGCTTTTGGAACTCAAATTAATAGTATGGAAATAGATTTAAAGATAAAGAATTTTGAAATTCCTTATAAAGCTATTTTTATAAGGGCACCTGTTGTAAAAGAGATTGGTGATAGTGTTGAAGTTCTTGCTGAAGTTGAAGAAGGACCTGTCTTTATAAAACAGGGAAATATTCTTGGAGCATCTTTTCATCCTGAGTTAACAGATGATATAAGAATTCATCAAATGTTTATTGATATAATTAATAAAAGGAGGTAACAAATGTCAGGACATTCAAAGTGGCATAATATACAAGGCAAAAAAAGTGTTGCTGATAAAAAAAGAGGAAAAATATTTTCCAAATTGATAAGAGAGATAACAATTGCTGCAAGACAAGGCGGAGGAGATCCTGAAATGAATCCAAGACTTAGACTTGCAATTGATAAAGCAAAAGAAGCAAATATGCCTTCAGATAATATAAAAAAAGCGATACTAAGAGGAACAGGAGAGTTAGAAGGAGAAAAGTTTGAAGAGGTTGTATATGAGGGGTATGGTCCAGGAGGTGTAGCTTTATATGTAGAGGTTACAACTGATAACAAAAATAGAACTTCATCAGAGATGAGGAAAATATTTTCTGAACATGGTGGTAGCATAGGAGAAACTGGATGTGTTTCATGGATGTTTGAGAAAAAGGGAGAGATAAAGGTAGATCCGGGAACTTTATCTGATGATGAAGTTTTATTAATTGCAGCAGATGCTGGTGCAGAAGATGTAACAAGAGATGGAGAAGATCTCTATGTATACAC
>JAAYUH010000036.1 GCA_012517755.1 bacterium
CAGAAGATATAGCAGCAGAGAATCCCCTGCTTCCACCAAGTGTTATAGCAAATAGTCCAGTTGTGTTTAAGTTTCCTTTTCATATGCCCAGACTACCCCGACCACCCACCCCAAAATGGGTAAGCTGAAGTATTTCTTATCACTTTTAGTTTATGTAACTTGAAGTAGCGATACTAATAGTATAAATCTTTCATTTGAATGATCCTCTATTAAAAATTATTGATTATTTTAATTAAAATACAAGAATATTTAATTTGTTTGAAAATAGAGAATTACAAAAAAGAAAGATAAAAGAAAAAACATGAATATTTTATATGTAGAAAACAACTACAGTTCTCTCTTGAAAATACATATCTTACAATAGATGAAATAGCTAAAAAGCTAATAAGGCAGTCACATATTGTTAGAAGCTATATATATAGGTATGGGTTTGTAAGGTAAAGATTATTCCAAAATTACTTTTATTGCTTTAAATAGCTATTTACAAATTGCTCTAAGGTTTCATTTTTTTTACCTGACTTACTATTTTTTAATTCTTCATAAGTTATAAAAGGAACTTGAATGATAGATAAAATATAACATTTTTGCAGATTCTTTATATTGGCATTGTAAATTTCCTCTATAAATTTTATTGTTATAACTTTATCATCAATTTTAAAATGACACATATTAACAGTTACTGATGATCTATATCCACTTTGATCAATTGGTTTAAATTTTTCTTCTAATAAATATATATATTTTGAATCGTTTTTAAAATCATTGATAATATTTTCATAATCACTGTATTCTGTTTTTTCTCCTTCAGTCTTATCTTTATAAATAGATAATTCTTTAAATGATCTAATTTGAAATAAAATATCTTTGTAAAATAAAAAGGAGGTGCTATATTCAATTTTATTATATAAGATATAAACAAAATTATCATTCCAGAATAAATTTAAATCTTTATAACCTATAGCTTCACTATCAGCTGGAATAAGTTTAAATCTACCATCTAAAGCTTTAATAACATCCTCAGATTTCATTCCAATATGAACTTTTTCAAAAAATTCTGGAAAAGAATTTATTTCGAGAGGTTTAAGCCAATTGCCTTTACCATAAAGAGATACAACAAAAATCATAATAAATAAAATCGATATAATTATTTTTTCTATTTTCATATATTATCTCCTACTATTGTTTTTGTGTATTTTGTATTATAGCATAAAGAATTGTATCTGGATTAAATCCAAGATTGTTGCATAGTGAATAATAATAATCGTAATTTGTTGAAGCTATTGTATTCATCAAATCTAAAAAATATGTTGGATTTGTGTATAATATAATTTTTATAAATGATTCTGGTAATACTGTTTTTATCAATTGTAATGATTCATCTTTTTTCCCTTTATTATTCAAATTATTTATAAGATTAATAAATTTTTTTGGCTCTGTTAATGCAAGTAATGGATTTTCTTCTAATTCTTTAATATTCAAAGGTTTTATTAAAGAATAAAATAACTGAAATGTATCTTTTATTGCTCCAAGATATTTAAATATTGGCCAAATTTTAGCTATTTCACCTGATCCATTTATTTTATTGCCTATTTGAAGTAATCCTACTAAAAAATCATTTGTAAATATTCCGAAATCAGTTAAGCCTTCAGCAGCCTCCTTTGATGCATCAATTGCTTTTTCATCTACATTATTATTCATAATATATTTCATAAGCCAACCATTGTATTTTTCTTTCATCTTTTCAAGAGCAGGTGAAAAATTTTGGTACTCTGCTAAATACCATCCCCATGAA
>JAAYUH010000037.1 GCA_012517755.1 bacterium
AAAGGGTGAATATGTTATTCTAATTGAAGGAGGGGAAAAAAGTGAGTGGGAAAAAGATTTAGAAATTTTAGAATCTATGAACTTAACTAAAGAAGAAATTATAAAATTTATGACAAAAAAATATAAAGGCATAAAAAATATTATTAAAAAAAGATTATTTAAGGATGAATCTTAATTTATAGTAATTTATCTTAGAATGATATAAATTTTTGGTGTTAACATTCCTATAACTGAATAAAAGATATAATGTTAAAATTGATTTCCTAAAAATTAAAAAGGTTTTTATGGCTTTTCTTCGTAAATATTTCCATTATGATCAAGCTTTATTATGTAGATATCACTATACCCTCCGCTAAAAGGTTTCTTATAGCCTGCAACAATGTATCCACCATCTGATGTCTCTTGAATAGAAGTAGCTATTTCAAAATGTTCTTTATCTCCGAAAACTCTCTCCCAAATTTTATCTCCATTCTCATCAAGCCTTATGATGTAAAAATCAAATTTATCTATACAATAATAATCTGAAGCTCCTAAAACAATATACTCTCCGTCAGATGTCAATTGAAATGACCGAGCAAAATCATGCCCTTTACCACCATAAGTTTTCTCCCAAATTTTATTTCCATTTTTATCTAATTTCAAAATATAAATGTAGTTTTTTATTGTATCTAAGGTAGTTACATTTCCTAAAATAGTGTATCCACCATTAGATGTTAATTTAACTAATCCAGATAGATTTGAGTTTTTCATCTTATATATTTTTTCTGATATTTTATCTCCATTCTTATCAAGTTTTATTGTTAAAATTCCTATAAGAAAGCACCTTTTCTCTTTATCAAAATATTCTGTATTTCCTGAGACAATGTATCCTCTATCAGGAGTTTCTTGTATATAAAAAGCATAATCATTAAATTCTTTCCCATAATTTTTCTCCCATCTTGTATTTCCATTTTTATCAAGTTTAATTATGTAAAAATCAAAATTCCCAGGAGTAAAGGATTCCGTATATCCTGCTATTATATACCCTCCATCTGATGTCTCTTGAATTGATGAAGCAGTGTCAAAAAAATCTTTATCTCCAAAAACTCTCTCCCAAATTTTATTTCCTTTATTGTCAAGTTTCATTATGTGAACATCGCCCAAAGGATAACTCCTTTTTATATCATAAGTCGTAGATTCTCCAACGAAGATATACCCTCCATCAGAAGTTCCGGTGATAGAGTGAGTGTGTTCATCAAGATTTTCATCTCCGTACTTTTTTGCCCAAACTTTGTTGAAAGATCTATCAAATTTTATTATGTAGAAGTCTTCGTTCTTTAAATCATCGGACCTTATGGACCCTGCAACAATATATCCAAAGTCAGATGTGTTTTTAACTGAGGTGATATTGATTACCTCTTGTTCGCCATATATTCTTTCATCTATTTTATTCCCATTCCCGTCAAGCTTCATTATATACATGTTCTGATCATATTTTCCGTCAATAAAACCTCCTGTATTTCCGATAACCACATATCCTCCATCATAGGTCTCGTTTATAAAAACAGCTAAGTCATCATTTTCCTTCTCTCCATATACTCTTTCAAATTTAAATGGTTCTTCAATTTTTAATGGTTGATTTAAAATTATTTCTTCATATTTTGATGTTATAGGCTCCTTTTTTAGAAAGAATTTGAAATATATGGTTAACCCAACAATCAATATGATTAAAATAGTTATAATCAATTTATTCTTCTTTAAAAAATCAACAAACCTTTTCACCTTAAAACCTCCTCTTATACATTTTGACACAAAACTCAAATTTAAGTTCAATTAATTTTGCAATTTGTAGGCTTCTTTGAGGACATTATAAATTTCATCTAAATTATTATCATTATCTATTGTTACCATAAAACAGGGCTTTCCATAAAAATTTTGAATTGCATCACTTAATTGTGTAATTGTATGATATTTTATTAAATTATTTATTTTTTCATAAGGCATCAAGATAATTATTTGTATTTTCTTTTTTCTAATTTTAATAAATGCAAAATTTTTGTTTTTCTCAATGATATATAATATTTTTGCAGATTTATTTTTATATTTGAATTTAATGATAATACCCTGCTCCCCAAAATCTATAACAAAAATTATTTAACAGTTTAAATTAATTAATGAATGAAAGGAGTAATTAAAAGATGAGAAAGAGTAGATTTTCAATTGAAGAGATTATGGATATCTTAAAGGAAGGGGAGACAGGTGAAATATCAATATCATCCGTATGTAGGAAATATGATATATCAAATGTTACCTATTATCAGTGGAGAAGAAAATATAATGGTTTCACAATACCAGAGGCTAAGAGGATAAAGGTATTAGAAGAGGAGAATAATAGACTTAAGAAGCTATTAGCTGAAAGAGATTTAGAAATAAGTGCATAAAAGGAAGTAATAAGAAAAAACTTCTAAAGGTATATAAGGAGGTGATGAAAACTATAATAATATCTTTGAAAAGATATGGTATTAAGGTGAGAAGGATAAAAGAGCTATTTGGTATTCCTAAAAGTAGCTTTTATGAAATGTTGAAAGATAAAGAAAAGAAACAGAATATGGTCAATGGATTTCATACATGATTCTCTATCTATTGGAAAAGGTATTAGGATACTTATAATAATGGATATCTAAGGAAGGAAAGTAGTAGGATATAAAGTTGATAGATCTATAACTGGTAATGAGGTAGTAGATATATTGAAATCTTCTATTGAAGAGAATGGTAAACCAGAGATATTAAGAAGTGATAATGGACCTGAATTCATATCAAAATCTCTTAATAGATTTCTATTTAAAGAGAGAGTAAAACATGAATTCATTGAAAAAGGGAAGCCCCGTGAGAAATGGTTACATTGAATCACTTATGGATAAACTAAGAGATGAATGTCTTAACCTCTACCTATTTAGAAATATCTATGAAGCAAGAACGATTATCAGTAAGTATATTGATTACTACAACAATGAAAGGCCTCATAGTTCTATTGGATATGATACACTTACTCACTTTGATAAGAAACTATATACTATTAAATTATAAATGTCCAAGATATGGGGGCATGTCACATTTTCTTAAATGTTTACCTTAATGATAAAATTTAAATTAGGAGGATAAAATGATGATAAAAAGGTGCGGAGAGTGTCCTTGCATTGCTAAGAAAACAACTGGTGGTCCAATTATTTACTCAGAAGTTTATTGGTGTATGAAATATGATTTAAAAAAAGATCCTAATCAAGAATCCTGCGCATACGCAAAAGATAGGAGTAGTAAAGGATATAAATTAGAT
>JAAYUH010000038.1 GCA_012517755.1 bacterium
AATCATTTTTTATCACCTTTATAAATTTTCTTTTTCCAACTTTAATAATTACTTCTTTATCTATCTTTATTTTAAAAGATGAATCTGAAAATCTTTCATTATTAACATATATTCCACCTTGCTCAAAAATTCTTCTTCCTTCACTCTTTGATGAAATTATATTTTTCTCTTTTAAAAAATCGATCAAATTTATTTCATCTGAATCAACAAAAAAGGTCTCAACTTCTTCTGGAATCTCTTTTTTACTGAAAACTTTAATGAAATCTTCCTCTTCTTTATCAGCTGCCTCTTTTGAGTGATATCTTGTTACAATCTCTTTTGCAAGTCTTAATTTATATTTCATTGGATTTTCACCCTTTTCCATTTTTGTCTTATACTCTTCTATTTCTTTAGGAGAAATATCAGTTAATAATTCAAAATATTCAATTATAAGATGATCTGGAATACTCATTATCTTTCCAAACATCTCTTTAGGATTTTCATTTATTCCAATATAATTTCCCAAACTTTTACCCATTCTCTTCTCACCATCAATGCCTCTTAAGATTGGCATTAATATCGCTATTTGTTCTTCTTTTCCAAGTTCTTTCTGTAACTCTCTTCCACATAAAAGATTGAATTTTTGATCACTTCCACCTAACTCTATATCAGCATCAATAACAATAGAATCATAGGCTTGCATAACTGGATAAAAAAATTCATGAAGATAAATTGGAGTTCCGCTTTTGTATCTATTAAAAAAATCATCTCTTTCCAAAATTCTTGCAATAGTGAAATGTGAAGAGAGAAAAACTAAATCTTTTAAAGTTAGATTCAACAACCAATCGCCATTAAATCTAATTATAGTTTTCTCTTTATCAAGAATTTTAAAGGCCTGTTCACTATAATATTTTGCATTTCTTTCAATTTCATCTATAGTTAATAAATTTCTTGTTTTGTCTCTACCTGATGGATCTCCAATTACTGCTGTTCCACTACCAATGATTAAGATTATTTGATGACCTAAAATCTGAAAATCTCTTAATTTATTCAAGACAACAGTGTGGCCTAAATGGATATCAGGAGATGTTGGGTCAACACCAAGTTTAACATTTAAAGGTCTCCCTTTTTTTAATTTTTCAATTAACTCATCCTCATTAATAATCTCAAGAGTTCTTTTTTTTATAATTTTAAGTTGCTCATCAATAGAAAACATAAAATCTCCTAAAAATTAAAAATATATTATATCATTTTATAACTTTTTTTATAACTTTTCTAAAATTTAATACATTATATTCTTAAATCACCAAAATTTTCCATTGTTGGATTCGCCCAATAGTCACTCTTTTTTAATACATCATACTCTCTTTTCAAAATATCTTGGTGTCCTTTTTCCATTTTAATAATTGAATTGAGAACTCTTTTGTCTCTTCCATCAACAATTTCATTCAACATTTTTGTATAAAATTTAATTGCATTTATTTCTGATTGAATTGCTATTTTTACAATATCAACACTTTTAATATCCTTTCCAAGTTCTTTTGTAGATTCTGTAAACTCAGGATTTTCTTTAAAATTGTCTATTGATTCATAATCTTCTTTAAACAATTTAAAATAAATTTTTCTTAAAGACTTTTCATGCCTATCTTCATCTTGATAAAATCTTATTAATCTTTTTTTAACTTTCTCATTTATTACTTTGCTTGAAAGGTTATTGTAAAATCTTTTGGCTTCGTTTTCACTTTGAATCCCTTTTTTTAACAGATCTTTTATAGTCATTTTAACCTCCTTTTTATTATATTAATTTTACTATATAAATAAAATTTTTAATAATTAAAAAGCATATTTTATGTTAAAATAATTTAGTGATATGAAAAAGAGAATTGGTTTATTTTTTGGTTCAAAATCTGTAGAACATGAAATATCTATAATTACAGCAATGCAGGTTCTAAACGCAATTGATAAAGAAAAGTATGAGGTTGTTCCAATTTACATATATAAAAGTGGTGAATTTTTTACTGGTGACTATTTAAAAGAGATAAATAATTTTAAAAACTTATCTTTGATACCAAAAAATTCACAAAGAATAATAAATTTGAAACTGAATGCTAAAAACAAAATGATTTTTGAAACAGAATCACTTTTCAATAAAAAAATAGAAATTGATATAGCATTCAGTACAATACATGGAACTTATGGAGAAGATGGTAAAATACAAGGAATTTTTGAAATGTTAAACATTCCTTATGTTGGTGCAGATGTAACATCTTCTGCATTAGGAATGGATAAGGTTCTTATGAAAGAAATTTTTAAAGTAAATGACTTGCCAATAGTAAATCATTTGTGGATCAAAAGAGATGAGTGGGAAAATAAAAAAGATGAAATAATAAAAAATATTGAAGAAAAAATTAAATATCCTTTATTTGTTAAGCCAGCAAATCTCGGTTCAAGTATTGGAATAACAAAAGCTTATGATAGAGAAAATTTGATTTATGGAGTTGAGATAGCAAAATTTTATGATAAAAAAATTATCTTTGAACAATCAATTGAAAATTTGAGAGAAATAAACTGCTCTGTTTTAGGGAATGATGAACCAATCGCTTCTGTTTGCGAAGAGGTAAAATCAAATAAAGATTTTTTAGATTATGAATCAAAATATAAATCAAGACCAAGGCAAGAGCAAATTCTAAAAAAATTTGGCCATACTATTCCTGCTGATATTTCAGATATAAAAACTAAAGAGATACAGGATTTGGCAATTAAAGGTTTTAAAGCAATAGATTGTAAAGGAATAGCAAGAATAGATTTTTTAATGGATAAGACCACTGAAAAAGTTTATGTTAATGAAATAAATACAATGCCTGGTGCAATATCTTTTTATCTATGGGAAGCATCAGGAATACCTTTTCCAAATTTAATTGATAATCTTATAAATCTTGCTTATGAAATATATGAAGATAAAAATAAAAATATAACATCAATAGATAGTGATGTTCTTTTACAGGATATAAAGGGAGTTAAAAGGATATAAAAATTAGATGTTTGTTGAAATTGATGGGTTGAAAATATTTTATAATGTAGAAGGAAATGGTAACCCAGTAATTTTGTTACATGGATGGGGAGCAAATTCAGATTCTCTATTTCCAATATCTAATTATTTAAAAAAAATTTATCAAACTGTTTCATTAGATTTACCAGGTTTTGGAAAAAGTGATATACCTTTAAATTCATTTAATGGTGATGACTATAAAAATATTGTTTTAAAATTTATTAACTTCTTAAATTTAAAAAATTATGTGATTATTGGCCATTCGTTTGGTGGAAGAATAGCAATAAGAATAGCAAGAGAAAATCCTGATGAGTTAAAAGGATTGATATTAATTGATAGTGCTGGAATTAGAGAAAAGAAAACAGAAAAACAGAAAATAAGTGAAAATACATTTAAGTTTTTGAAAAAAATAACAACAAAATTATTAAAGGGAGAGAGTAGAGAAAAGATTTTAGATAAATTGAGAAATATTTTTGGTTCTGTTGATTATAAATCGCAGAAAGGTGTTATGAGAGATACTCTTGTAAAAGTTGTTAATGAAGATTTAACCTCATTTTTAAAAGAGATAAAGGTCAAAACATTGATTATATGGGGTGAAAAAGATAAAGAATTACCAGTAAAACATGCTTATATTATGTATGAATTAATTCAGAACTCTAAACTCTTCATTCTAAAAAATTGTGGACATTTTCCATATCTTGATAATTTACCAAAAGTTTTATCTTCTATAGAATCTTTTTTAGAGGAGATATATGGAAATAGTTGATTTAGTATTGAATTTCATTTTTATAACAATATCTTTTTTTATTTTTTTAATTAACTTATTATGGTATCTTCAAGTATTACAAATCTTAGAATATTTCAACCTTAAATTTTTAAGATGGATAAAAAGAAATTATATTTCAGTTTTTTTGAAAAATTATCTACTTCTTTTTATAATTCTTATAAACATCTTTTCTATTTTTATATCTAAAAACAATTTTTTTAACTATTTTTTAAAAACTCTTTCAATATTATTACTTCTTATAGTTTTATTATCAAATTATAAAATTTTTAAAAAAAGGAAAGAATTATCAAAAAAGGGGTTAGTTTTTACAAAAAGATTGAATAGAGTTTTATATTTAAATATAACTGTTTTTATATTATTTGTCTTTTTAATATATCTACTTATCCCAGATTATATTTATCTATTAATGCCAATCTATCTATATATTCTTCCGATAGTTGTTCTTTTATTAAATATAATTATCTTACCTTTTGAAAAGTTGATAAACAACTACTATTTTAATGATGCTATTAAGAAAATAGAGAAATTAAAACCTTTTATCATTGCTATAACTGGAAGTTACGGAAAAACGAGTACAAAATTTTTTATCAATCAAATATTAAAGAAAAAACTTAATACCTTTATGACTCCAGAAAGTTATAACACAGCAATGGGATTAACAAAAGTGATAAGAAATGATTTAAAAGAGAATGATAAAATTTTTATTGTTGAACTTGCAGAAAATGAGGTTGGCGGTTTTAAAAGATTGTTAAAATTAATAAAACCAAATATCTCTGTTGTTACATCAGT